>JABFVJ010000431.1 GCA_013362835.1 Nonomuraea sp.
TCGTCGGCCAGGTATTTGTCACCCCAGTGCATGAGCGCGACCAGCAGCGGATAGAGGTCGCGGCCCTTGTCGGTGAGCCGGTATTCGTCGCGCTGCCGCTGGCCGGGCTCCCGGTAGGGCTCCTTGCGCAGCAGGCCCTCGTCGACCAGCCGGGCCAGGCGCGCGCTGAGCACCTGGCGGGGGGCGCCGGTGATGGCCTGCATGTCGGCGAACCTCCGCACGCCGCTGAACGCCTCGCGCAGCACCAGGAAGGTCCACTTCTCCCCGACGATGTCCAGGGTGCGCTCGATCGAGCAGTTGTCCACCCGGAATCCCAGGCGGAAAGGCACGTCCATTTCCGCATTATATCTGAGTTCAATTGACAGACTCAGCGGGAAGGGAGCAGGCTGAGTCTATGCAAGGAACTCAGATCCGCCCGGCCCGCCCGGACGACGAGGAACGGATCAGACGCTTCCTGACGGGGTTGTCGCTGCACACGCAGACGCTGCGCTTCTTCACCGGGCTGACCGTCCCCGCCGCCGGCCTCGTACGGACCCTGCTGGCCGTGGACGAACGCCGCGACGCGCTCGTCGCCACCCTCGGCGGCGAGATTGTCGGGCACGCCATGAGCTACCGGGGCGGCTGCGCCGACGTGGAGATCGCCGTGGTCGTGGCCGACCAGTGGCAGGGGTTCGGGATCGGCCCGCGGCTGATCGACACGCTGCTGCTCAGGGCCGCCGTACGGGGGGCGCGTACGGTCGGGATGGACGTGCTCGGCGAGAACCGGCGGGTGCTCAGGCTCGTCCGCAGGCTCTGGCCGGACGCCGAGATGAAGGTCGCGTCGGGGTCCGTCGAGGTGACCGCTATGATCGATCTGGCGGGAGTATTTGCGGAACAAGGTTCTGGTAGCACACCATTGACAGCGTGAAGAGTGTCAAGAACGGACGCGACGGCCGGACCCGCATCATCGAGGGCGCCCTCCGCCGCTTCAGCCAGGACGGTGTCTCGGCGACCACGCTGGCCAGTCTGCGCGAGGAGAGCGGTGTAAGCGTCGGCAGCTTCTACCACCACTTCGCCAGCAAGGAGCACGTCTACGGGGTCCTCTACACCGAGATCCTCGACGCCTACCAGAAGTCCTTCCTCGCCGAGCTGGTCGAGCACGACGACGCCCGTGCCGGCATCGAGGCCGTGGTCGCCTTCCACATGCGCTGGGCCGGCGAGCACCCCGAGCGGGCCAGGATCCTGGTCAGCGAGCGCCCGCCGCGCAAGCACGAGCCGGGCGGCGCCGAGGTGGCCGAGTCCAGGCGCTCCTTCTTCCGCCAGGTCTCCGACTGGTGGAAGCCTCACATGAAGAACGGCCTGCTCCAGCCCGTCCACGCCACCATGTGCTACGTCCTGTGGCTCGGGCCCGCGCAGGAGATGTGCCGCCTGTGGTTCGCCGGGGCGCACACGCCGACCGAGGAGGAGATCAGGGGCCTGGGCGAGGCCGCCTGGCAGAGTCTCCGCCAGCGCGGGGAGCAATGATCTGAGTACCGTCTGTGGTGTTATTGTCCAAATGTGAGAAGACCTCGGGCTCTGGTCCTGCCGACCCTGCCGGAGAGCGCGCTCGCCCGCCTCGGCGAGCTCGCCGACGTGTCCGAGGCTCCCACGCGGCCGAGCGTCGGCTTCACCGACGAGCAGCTCGCCGACCTGGTCATCGAGACCGGGGCGAACGTGCTCATCACCGACGGCGACCAGGTCCGTACGTCGGTGCTCGCGCTTCCCGTCGACATCGTGGCCAGCATGGGCCCGCCCACGGGCGTGGACCTGCAGCTGGCCGCCGAGTGCGGGGTCACCGTCCTGCACGCCCGCGACCGCGACCCCGAGGCGGTGGCCGAGCTGACGCTCGCGCTGATGTTCGCGGTCAGCAGGCACATCGTCACGGCGGACAGAGAGGTACGTAAGGGACGCGTCAACCGCGGCAGGGTTCCGCCGGCCCAGCGGCACCGCGGCAGGCGGCTCAGCGGGCGCACGCTCGGCATCGTCGGGCTCGGCCGGGTCGGCAGGGCCATGCGCTGGCGCTGCGAGGGGCTCGGCATGCGGGTGGTGACCTGCGACCCGTTCGTCCCGGAGGCCACGCACAGCCTGCCCGCGCTGCTGGACGAGGCCGACGTGGTGTCGCTGCACGTGCCGCTGACCTCGGAGACCAGGGGTTTCTTCGGCTACAGCGAGTTCGGCGCGATGCGCCAGGGGGCGATCTACCTCAACACCTCGCGCGGCGCCCTGCACGACCTGACGGCCCTCGTCGACGCGCTGCGCCAGGGCCAGGTCGGCGGCGCCGGGCTCGACCACTTCGAGGGCGAATGGCTCGACCCCACCCACCCGCTGACCAAGCTGCCGAACGTGGTGCTGACCCCGCGTCTCGGCGAGGCCACGGGGGAGAGCCTGGAGGAGCTGGCCGGGACGCTGGTGGAGGACATCGCGCGCCTGCTGCGCGGCGAGCCGCCCGCGCACGCCTGCGCGCCCGTCATGCCGGTTGCCGGACCCGCGTCCTGACCTGCCAGCTGGATCGCTCCAGCGAGATGTCCAGCCGCAGGTCGCCCCGGTGCCTGCGCAGGCCGGGCACCCGCACCCGGTCGTGCACGTCGAACCTGCCGCGCGAGGGGTAGCCGAAGCCCAGCTCGCCGGGCAGCACCCGCAGGTCGTCGCGGTTCCCGCAGCGCGGGCAGGTCCACGAGACCAGGTCCATGCCCCGGTTGTAGTCGGAGCAGGCGTTGAAGTACTCGTCGGGCCGGAATCGCGACTCGCAGGCCAGGCAGGGGATCAGCATGGGATGCGCTCCTCGGTACGGCGTCAGGCACCCCTAGAGATATCGCCCCCTACTTGTCCGCCGCTTGCAGAACACTTGGGTACGTAAGTAACAGTATGAGCACTGTCGGTGTCAGGTGAAAGGATGGTGCGCGTGGAACGACTGCGCCATCACCTCCTGGAGACCGGCTACACCATCGACGGCGTCCGCGACCGGCTCGGCGCCATGGCCGCCTCGGCCCTCGCCAGGGAGGAGCTGGTGCCGGCCCTGCGCGCCACCGCCGACGGCGACCCGCTGGCCACGCTGATCAGGCTGTGGTGGCTGGGCGTGCCGGTCCCGGCCAAGGCCGTTCCCGCCGAGGTGCGGGAGTCCGGGCTGGTGTCGGCCGACGGCGACCAGCTCCGCGCGGACGTCCACCTGCAGCCGTGGGAGACCGGCGGCTACGTCGTCTCCGACCGCAAGGTGCGGCCCGGCGACCCGGCGCTGCGGTCCGACCACGTGGTGGGGGCGGGCGGCGCGTCGGCCAACCTGGCCCAGCTCGTCAGCCGGCGGCCCGTGCCGCGCGCGCTCGACCTCGGCACCGGCTGCGGCGTGCAGGTGCTCCACCTGGCCGGGCGGGCCGAGCACATCGTGGCCACCGACCTCAACCCGCGCGCCCTGGAGCTGGCCCGGCTGAGCTGGCGGCTGTCGGGCGTAGCCGACGTCGACGCGCGGGTGGGGTCGATGTTCGAGCCGGTCGAGGGGGAGCTGTTCGACCTGGTCGTCAGCAATCCGCCGTTCGTCATCGCCCCCGGCGCGGAGCGCACGCTCACCTACCGCGAGTCGGGCGGCGACGGCGACGACTTCTGCCGCGACCTCGTCCGGCGTGCCCAGCGCCACCTCGCGCCCGGCGGCCAGGCCCACTTCCTGGCCAACTGGCTCCACGTCGAGGGTGAGGACTGGCACGACCGGGTGGGCGGCTGGCTGAGCGAGACCGGCTGCGACGCGTGGGTCGTCCAGCGCGACGTCCAGGACCCGGCCGAATACGTCGAGCTCTGGCTCAGGGACGCGGCCGAGCAGGGCAGCCCGGCCTATGCCGACCACTACGACCGGTGGCTCGCCTGGTTCGACGAGCGCAAGGTCGAGGGCGTCGGCTTCGGCTGGATCACCATGCGCAACTCCGGCACGCTCGACCCGGTCGTGCGCGTGGAGCACCTGTCCCACCAGGTCGTGCTCCCGGTCGGCGACTACGTCGACGACGTGCTCGACTCCATCGCCGCCGCCCACCGGGCCACCGACCTCGACGCGGCGCTGCCGCGTACCGTCGAAGGGCTGCTCGACGAGCGGGTCGGCCTGCCGGGCGCGGAAGACCCGATCCGCATCGTGCTGCGCCAGACGCAGGGGCTGCGGCGCAGCAGGGAGGTCGGCACGGTCGAGGCGGCCCTCGCCGGCGTGTGCGACGGCGAGCTCGCGCTCGGGCCGCTGCTCAACGTGATCGCCGAGCTGGTCGGCGACGGCGAGATCCCCAACTCCGACGCGGTCAGGCCGCTCATCGCCGAGGGCTACTTCCTGCTTTGATCCGGCGTTGATTCGACGTTGACCCCTTGGGTGAAGGCTCCTGGTTGAGACACGGACCTGGGGGGTTCGAGGGTCCGTGTCAGGTCCGGCCGGTCGTCTGTGTGAGGCGGCTAGCCGCTACGCGGAGCATCCGGATGACCGGGCCCCCTAGCGACGCGTGGCGGTCAGGATGACCGGCCGGGCTGCTATCCGATTTGTCACCTTAGGGACAGCCTTGATCAACCATGTGTGGATGACACGTCTGGACGACGAGCTGTACTCAGGACTCGACGACGGACCCTTCGACGGCGAAACCGTCGAGCAGCACCTTGAGGTCGCCGGCCTCGGGGGCGCCGAGGACGGTGAAGATGTCGAAGGCCTGCCGGAGACAGTCGAGGCTCCGCGTGGAGCTGCCCAGTCCGCGTAGCGCCCGGCCCAGCACGGTGAGCGAGAGCGCCTCGCCGTACGGGTGACCGATCTCGCGCGAGACCACGAGCGCCTGCTCGGCGTGGCGTACGGCGTCGGGGTAGCGTTCGGCGGCGATGAACGTCTCGGCCAGCCTGGAGCACACGCGCTGCTCCCACACCCGCTGCTTGCTGGAGCGGAAGAAGGCCAGGCACTCGGCGTGGTGGTGCACCGCCTCGGTGAGCCTGCCGACCCGGCTGAGCACGATGCCGAGGTGGTAGCGGGCGCGGGCGGTGCCGGCGCCGCTGCCGATCTCGGTGAAGATGGCCAGGCCCTTCTCCGCGGCGGCGATGGCGTCCTCGGCGTGGCCGAGGCCCAGGTGGTCGCGGGCGGAGTAGCTGAGCACGAGGGCCTCGCCGGCGGGGACGCCGTTCTCGCGGTAGTAGCGGGAGGCGGCGTCGAACAGGGCCAGGGCCTCGGTGTGGCGGCGCTGCCTGCCGACGACGACGGCCAGGGCGTTCAGCACCTCGCCGGTGACGATCTTCTCCCGGCGCTTGTCGGACAGCTCGTACACGCGTCTGAAGTGTTCTTCCGCCTCGGTCAGCCGGTTGCCGGCGAACAGCACGCGGCCGAGGACGTAGCGTGAGCGCAGCTCGGCGGCCTCGTCGTGCAGCGTGAGCGCGGTGGCGAGCACGGCGCGGGTGCCCTGGTCGAACTCGCGGATGTGGGTGCCCGACTCCAGCAGCGGCTCCATGGCCACCAGCAGGTCGGCGGCGGGCAGCAGCTGCTCGCCGGTGCGGGAGGCGGTCGCCGCCTGGTTGATGGCCGCGAACAGGGAGTCGCCCTCGGCGATCAGCCAGGCCACGGCCTCGTCGACCGAGGTGAAGACGCGCCCGCTGCCGACCACGACGAGGTTGTCGGGGATCATGCTGCCCTCGTAGGCCAGCCGGTGGGCGGACTGGGCCGAGGCCAGGTAGAAGCCGAGCAGCCGGCGCAGGGCCAGCGTCCTGGCCTGCGGGCGTTCGGTCTTGTCCAGGGCGCGCCTGGCGAACAGCTTGAGCAGGTCGTGGAAGCGGTAGCGGCCGGGCGCGGGGGCCTCCAGCAGGCTCGCGTCGACCAGCGACTCCAGCAGCTCCTCGGCCTCGAACGTGCTCATCGACAACACGGCGGCGGCCGCGCCGACCGAGACGTCGGGGCCGTTCGGCAGCGACAGCAGGCGGAACGCCCTGGCCTGGGCGGGTTCGAGCTGCCCGTAGCCGAGCGCGAACGTGGCCTCGACGGCGAGGTTGCCCACGCGCAGCTCGTCGAGGCGGCGCTGCTCGTCGGCCAGCCTGGGCACCAGCGAGGCGACCGTCCAGGAGGGGCGGGCGGCCAGGCGGGCGGCCACGATGCGTACGGCCAGCGGCAGGAACCCGCAGGCGGCGACGACGTCCATGGCCGCGCCGTGCTCGGGCGCCACCCGCTCGGGACCGGCCACGGACGAGAACAGCGACAGCGCCTCGCCCGGCTCCATCACGTCGAGGTCGATCAGCCTGGCGGCGGCCAGGTCGGCGAGCTTGACCCGGCTGGTGACGATCGTCGCGCAGCCCGGCGAGCCCGGCAGCAGCGGGCTGACCTGGCCCGCGTCGCGGGCGTTGTCCAGCAGCACGAGGATGCGCCGGTCGGCCAGCAGCGAACGGTAGAGCGCCGAGCGTTCGGCCAGGCCCTCGGGGATGACGTCCGGCGGGATGCCGAGGGCGCGCAGGAAGCCGCCGAGCGCCGACTCGGGCGCGGTCGCCTCGTCGGTGTAGCCGCGCAGGTCGGCGTAGAGCTGCCCGTCGGGGAACAGGTCCTCGGCCGCGTGGGCCACGTGCACGGCCAGCGCCGTCTTGCCCACGCCGCCGATGCCGCACACCGCCACCACCGGTACGCCCTCCGACGACTGCGTGGACAGCAGCGTCCGCATGCGTACGGCGATCTCCTTGCGCCCGGTGAAGTCGTTCACAGCGGCGGGGAGCTGCGCCGGCCGGGGCAGTTCGAGCGCCGGCCGCTCCTCCTCGCCGGTCGCCTCGGGCTCGTCGGCGCCCTGCCGGGCGGGCACGGGCGTGTGCGCGAGCGCCGGGTCGGCGGCCAGGATGCGCTGGTGCAGCGTGGTCAGCTCGGCGCCAGGCTCGATGCCGAGCTCGTCGATCAGCGCCTCGCGCGTCTCGGTGAAAACGTTGAGCGCGTCGCCCTGCCGGCCGCAGCGGTAGTAGGCCAGCATGAGCTGGGCGCGCAGCCGCTCGCGCAGCGGGTGGTCGGCGGTGAGCGCGATCAGCTCCGACACGACCGCCGCGTGCTCGCCCAGCTCCAGGTCCAGGTCCATGAGCGTCTCGATGACGCTGATCCGGCGCTCGATCAGCCGGTCGCGCTGGTGCTCGGCGTACGGGCCGACGGCTCCGGCCAGGGGCTCGCCCTCGAACAGCGACAGCGCCGAGCGCATGCCCTCGGCGGCGGCGGAGAGGCGGCCGGACTTGCGGGCGGCCTCGGCCTCGGCGACGCCGCGTTCGAACCGGGTCAGGTCGAGGGCGTCCGGCGGGAGGCGGAGGGCGTAGCCCCGGCCGATGGAGGTGAGCAGCTCGGGGCGGGAGCGGGCGACCCTGTCGGGTTCGAGCACCGTACGCAGGCGGGAGACGTAGGTGCGCAGGGCGCCGAGCGCGCGCGGCGGGGACTCCTCGCCCCACACGGCGTCGATCATCTCGGCGGGCGTGACCGCCCGGCCCTCGCGGAGGAGCAGCATGCCGAGGATGGAGCGCTGCAGGGGGGTGCCCAGGTCGAGTTCCTGACCCTCACGCCACGCGCGGACGGGACCGAGCACGGCGAACCGCAGCCCGCTCTCAACGCTCTGACCAGCCATGCCGTTGTCTCCCGGGCAATGGAACGATTTGTGACCAAATGATAGATCCAGCGAAGCTCACCACCTAGAGCTGGGCTGATCGTTGACCCAAGCGTTGATCGGCCTTTGATCCGGTGTTGAGCCTGCTCCCGGATGCTGGTGATCGGCCGGACATGACACACCAACACGGGGGCGTGTCATGCAGAGTCGATGGAGACGCCGAAAAATACAGGCCCCGCCCGGAAATTCGTGGGCGGGGCCGTTGCCGATGTTCCTACGCTGCCTCTACCAGTCCGAGCCGCATGGCCAGCCGTTCTCGTACGAGCGGCCATTCGGAGTTCAGGATCGAGTAGAAGGCCGTATCTCGGACCGTGTTGTCGGCGCCTCGGCTGTCCGCTCGCCGCACCCCGTCGAAGTGTGCGCCGAGGGCCTCGATGGCGGCCCGGGATCGGACGTTCCTGACATCTGCCTTGAGGGTGATGCGGTGGACGTTCCAGGTCTCGAAGGCGAGCGAGAGCATGAGGAACTTGCTCTCCCGGTTGGCACCCGTGCCCTGGGCGGAGGCGCCCAGCCAGGTGTAGCCGATGTCCGCCACGGACGGGATCTCGCCCACCGCACCCCGTGTACCCGGAGGCCAGGGCATGGGGCCCTGCCAGTACTCCAGGTGCATGAGACGGGTGGCACCGACCACGCGGTCGGTGTTCAGCCACCGGATGGCGAAGGGCAGCGTGCGGCCCTCCGCCTGCTCAGCCATGGCGGCCTCCACATAGGAGACCATCTCGTCCCGGCCGTCCGGGACCCGAGTGAAGGCGTACGTGGAGCGGTCTTCACTCGCCGCGGCGACGAGGTCGTCGATCGCCGCGAGGCTGAGAGGTTCCAGGCGCACGGAGCGCCCGGACAAGGTGACAAGAGCGGGCATGAGCACATGATGAGGCTCGCGAGGGGTGTGCGTAACCAGGCTGTCACGCCCTTCTTTCCCGCGTTTCTGAACCGGCGATGTTTCCGCAGGTCAGAGGGCTGATTTGGGGGATGGTAAACCCGCCCTTGGGGAAAGATTCGCCTAACCGTGACATGGCGCTGGGACCAGCGCCGGGTGGCGTTCACCGACGACGCCGTGACGGACCAGGGAGAGCTCCTTCAGGCCCATGGACAGATGGTCCAGATTCGCCGCTATCCATGGCAGTTGAAGGGGATCGATGCTGGTCAGGGCGGTGAGGCGTTCTTCGGGCGTGTCGCCGTAGAGCAGGCTCACGGCGACGCGTACGCGGGCGGCCGACGGGTCGTCGCCGAAGGCGTGTCCGGGCAGGACGCCGATGCCGTGCTCGTCGAGCAGGATCTTGGTGATCTCGGCGGAGCCGCCGAGCCTGAGGTGGCTCAGGTCGGGATAGAGGTAGAAGCCTCCCTGAGGCGTCGGCACCGAGGCGCCGATCTCGCTGAACCTTTCATGGACGGCCCGCGCGACCACGCCGTGCAGCCGCCGGCTGGCGGCGATGCGGTCGGTCAGCTCCTTCGGCTCGCCGAAGGCGTACGCCGCTGCCTCCTGGACGGGGGCGGCGGGCGCCGACCAGATCTCACTGGCCACCGCGAGCAGGCGGGTACGCAGCGCGTGGGCCCCCTCGGGCAGCCGTGCCACGCCGATCCGCCAGCCGCCGAGCGCGAGGCTCTTGCTGAGCCCGGTGGTGATGATCGTGCGCTCGGGCGCGAGGTCGGCCGGCGAGGTGAACGACGCCGTCACGTCGTGCACCAGGTCGCGGTAGATCTCGTCGGAGATCACGATCAGGTCGAGCTCACGGGCGACCGCCGCCAGGCGGCCGATGGTCCGCGGCGTCGCGAGCCGGCCGGTGGGGTTGTCGGGCAGCGTCACCAGCACGGAGCTGACGGTCCTGCCCTCCGCCCGCGCCCGGCGTACGGCCGCGGCGACCAGGTCGGGGTCGGGCACTCCGCCCTCTCCTGGCGGTGCGGGCACCAGGATGGGGCGCGCGCCCACGAGATCGGCCTGCGCGGCGTAGCTGACCCAGCTGGGCATGGGCAGGACGATGTCGCCGCCGATCGCCAGCAGCAGGCCGTACAGCAGTGACTTGCTGCCCGGTCCGCAGACGACCAGCTCGGGGTCGGTGAGGAGCCCCCGTCGTGTCCAATAGCCCGCTGCCGCGTCCCGGAGTCCGGACGCCCCCGCGACCGGCCCGTAGCCGTTGCGCTCCGACGCGGCGGCCAGCTTGTCGCGCAGCGCCGGGTGGACGGGCAGACCGGCCTCACCGAAGGCCAGGTGCAGCACGCGCTCCCCGGCGCGTCGTCTTCGTTCGATGTCTTCGTTCGCCGCCAGAGTGGCGGACAACGTCACAGTCATGTTTGTCACGTTCCCAGGGTGGTTGTATGAAGGCATCAGCACAAGCGAGGCTTTTTGTGGGTAGGCGTAAGGAAGTCTGATGCTCGAATTGAGACGTTTGGTGCTGATCTGCGAGTTCGCTCGCCGGGGCAGCATCGCGTCCGCCGCCGAGTCCCTGGGCTACAGCCCGTCGGCCGTTTCCCAGCAACTCGCGGCTCTCGAACGCGAGACCGGCACCGCGTTGATCGACAGGACCGCGCGCAGCGCGGAACTCACCGACGCGGGCCGCCGGCTCGTCGCGCACGCCGAGCGCATCCTGTCAATGGTCGAGGAGGCCGAGTCCGACCTCTCCGCCCACGCGGGCACCCCTTCGGGGCGCGTCGTCGTTACCGCCTTCCCCACAGCGGCCGTGGCATTCGCGCCGGCGCTCGCGCGTTCGCTGCGCCGCCACACCGAGCTGACGCTCAGGCTGGGCCAGAGCAGGTCCGGGCGCGGCATGCGGGAGGTGCAGTCCGGCGAGGTGGACATCGCGCTCGTCGACGACTGGTACGGCGCCGTCCGCGAGAGCGAGAGCCTGCGCGTCTTCCCGCTGCTCCGCGACCCCATCGTGCTCGTCGTGCCGCGCAAGCACCGCCTCGCCGACCCCGATGTGCCGTTCGACCTGCGCGAGCTGCGCAACGAGCCGTGGATGGCCACGCCCGACGGCGAGCCCTCACGCCTGGCGGTCGACCGGCTCTTCGTGGACGTGGGCGGCACCCGGCCGACCCCCTGGGAGTTCGAGGGGCTGGGGACGATCCTCTCGCTGGTCGCCAAGGGCATCGGCATCGCGGCGGTGCCCGCGCTCGCGCTGGCCGCCGGGGTGCGCGGCCTGTCGGTGCGGGAGTTCCCCGGCAACCCGGTCGGGCGCGACGTGCACGCGGTCGCCCGCAGGTCCAGCGTGCACCGGCCGTCGGTGTCGGTGACCTTGCGGGCGATCCACGTGGCCGCCCGGTACATCGCGGGCGATCTGGAGCCGGTGACGCCGGCCGAGCGGTAGCGTCTGCGCATGGCGCCGACGTACGAGATCGAGCAGCTTCTGCTGACCATGCCGAGCACCCGCACGGTGGCGGGCGTCGACGAGGTGGGCAGGGGCGCCTGGGCGGGGCCTGTCACGGTCTGTGCGGTCGTGACCGACCTGTCCGAGCCGCCTGCCGGGCTGACCGACTCCAAGCAGGTCTCGGCGGCCAAGCGCGGGCCGCTCGCCGCCGAGCTGGCCGCGTGGGCGTCCGGCATCGGGTTCGGCGAGGCGAGCCACGCCGAGATCGACGCGCTCGGCATGACCGAGGCGCTGCGCAGAGCCGCCCGCCGGGCGCTCGAAGCCCTTCCCGTACGCCCCGACGCGGTCATCCTCGACGGCAAGCACGACTACATCGGCGCCCCCTGGCCGGTACGCCTGGAGATCAAGGGCGACGCGGCCAGCGTCTCGGTCGCGGCGGCCTCGGTGCTGGCCAAGGTGCGACGCGACACGTACATGGGGACGATCGGCCACGAGGAGTACGGCTTCGCGGAGAACGCCGGATATCCCTCCCCGATGCACCAGGAAACCCTGGCCAGACTGGGCCCCACCCCGCATCACCGGCTCTCCTGGTCCTACCTGGACGACCTGCCGCAATGGCGACACCTGAAGCAGGTCAGGGATCCGCTCGTAGGGGAAGGGCAGGCCGCGCTGTTCGGCTGAGCCGTAGGATCGGGGGAGTGCGGATCGGGATCTTCGTCATCGCGGCGTGCTTCCTCGGCCGGGACCCGGGGCGGGTCCTGCGCGAGGCCGTCGAGCTGATCGAGGCCGCCGAGACGGCCGGCTTCCACGACGCGTGGATCGCCGAGCACCACTTCATGTCCTACGGCGTCTGCCCCTCGGCGATCACCCTGGCCGCCATGGCCGCCGGCCGGACGAGCCGGATCGGCCTCGGCACGGCCGTGAGCGTGCTGTCCTCGCAGCACCCGGTCGCGCTGGCCGAGCAGGCGGCGATGATGCACCACCTGTCGGGCGGGCGGTTCACGCTCGGCGTCGGCAGGGGTGGCCCCTGGGTCGACCTGGAGGTGTTCGGCACCGGTCTCGCCCGGTTCGAGCGCGGGTTCGGCGAGTCGCTCGACCTGCTGGTCGCGGCCCTGTCGGGCGACCCGGTCGCGGCCGAGGGGGAGTTCTTCCGGTTCCGCGAGGTCGAGCTGGTGCCGGGGGCCCGGCTGCGGCCGGTGGTGGCCTGCACGTCGGGGTCGACGGTCGGGCTGGCGGCCGAGCGGGGGCTGCCGATGCTGCTCGGGATGCACGTCGGCGACGGGGAGAAGGCGACGCTGGTCGCCGACTACGCCGCGCGCGGCGGGAGCGGGGCCGGGCACCTGGCGGCGGGGGTGGCCCACGTGGCCGACTCGACGGAGACGGCCGTACGCGAGCTGAAGGAGTCGATGCCCGCCTGGCTCGGGCCGGGTCTCGCCGGTTACGTGCCGGTGGACGGCCGGCCGCGCCCCTCGCGGGACATCCCGGCCTATGTCGACCTGCTGACCCGCATCCATCCGGTGGGGTCGCCCGAGCGCTGCGCCGAGGTGCTGCTGCGGACGGCCGAGGCGACGGGGATCGAGCACGTCATCGTGACCGTGGAGGGCATCGGTGATCACCGCCGGGCCCTGGAGGACGTGCGGCGCTTCGGCGCCGAGGTGCTGCCCCTGCTGTCAGGCTGAGGGCGAGCCGGGCCGGGGCCCGGCTCGCCGTGGGTTCAGCAGTCCACCAGCTCCGGTTTCTGGTTGAGGATCTGGGCTCTCGGGGTGACGAACTCGCCGAGGGCCTTGGTCGCCGTCGGGTCGAACACGGCGACCCGGTGGCAGTTCTGGAAGGCCAGCCGTACGCCGAAGTGGCGTTCGAGCGCGCCGCGCATCGCGTCGCTCGCCAGACACCGCAGGAGCTGGCCGCGGGCCTCCTCGGACGGCGGCGGCACCTGGTTGTCGGCGAACTCGGCTCCGCTGCGCGCGCGCTCGGTGACCAGATCGCTGATCAGCGACCACGCGTAGGGGAGTGAGTCGCGGACGCAGGCGACGAACGCGGCGTCGTCCACGTCTCCGGCTCGGGCCTGGTCCAGCAGATCGTTCGGGACGGTCAGCGACATGCTGTCTCCTCTCGAAGGGGATCGAATCTGACGTTATGCGGGGGAAGCGGGTCACTCCAGATGCCTGGAGGTACGGTTTAGGGTCCGTAGACGAAGTCAGGATCGATCTGCTCGGCCAGATCCGTCCCGGTCCTGGCGTTGGCCCACGCGCGGGCGTTGCGCAGGTGGAACTCGGCGGTCTGGCGGCCGAAGCGCTCCCAGTCCTTCTCCTGCTCGTCGAGGGCCTTGCGCAGGACGGCGAGCGCGTCGGTGTTGGCCGGCTCCAGGTCGTCGAGCGTGAAGTGTCGGCCCTGCTCCATGGCGCGCACGGCCGAGGAGTGCTCCATCCAGGTCAGCAGGTCGTCGCCCACGTGCTCGCGCAGGAACTCGACGTCGGACGGGCCGTGGACCTTGTTGCCGATCACGGCGAGCGAGACGTCGTACTTGGCGGCGTGGTCGCGGTACTGCTGGTAGACGCTCACGCCCTGCTTGGTGGGCTCGGCGACCAGGAAGGTCAGGTCGAACCGGGTGAACAGCCCTGAGGCGAAGGAGTCGGACCCGGCGGTCATGTCGACCACGACGTATTGGCCGGGGCCGTCGACCAGGTGGTTGAGCAGGAGCTCCACCGCGCCGACCTTCGAGTGGTAGCAGGCCACGCCGAGGTCGTCGTCGCTGAACGGGCCCGTGGCCAGCAGGCGCAGGCCGTGGGGCGTGGTGACGGCGTAGTCGAGGGCGGCGAGGTCGCCGAAGCTCAGCAGCCGGGAGCCGCGGCCTGGCGGGGTGGTCTTGACCATGGACGCGGCCGAGGTGATGCGCGGGTTGTCGCCGCGCAGCAGGTCTTTGATCTCGGTGAGGTGGGCGCCGAGCGGCTCGGGCTGGGCGTCGAGGCCGAGCACGAGGGCCAGATGCTGGTTGATGTCGGCGTCCATGACGACCACCGGGCCGCCCTGGCTCGCCACGTGCCGCGCGAACAGCGCGGAGATCGTCGTCTTCCCGCTGCCGCCCTTGCCGACGAATGCCACTCTCACGTGCACTCCCTGAAATGACGATGAAAATCGTTTCCGTTGGGCCCGGGCACCATCATGCCACACTCCGTGCTGGGTCGATGGCGGATCGGCAGGGGTGGCGTTCAGGCGCAGGCGGCGTCGAGGTTGATCGGGTCCTCGGGGCTGCTCTGCGCCGGGGCCGCGCCGTGGTGGGCGGCGGCCGACCTGCTCGTGGGGCGCTCGTTCAGGGTCTCGGAGACCTTGCGCCTGATCAGGGCCCAGTCGGGGTAGGCGGTGCTGATCAGCGGCGGTACGAAGCTCAGGCTGCGGATCTTGGTGCCCTTGACCTTCTGCGACAGGTCGATCAGGGCGGGCAGCAGGTCCTGGGGCACGTCGCTGGAGATGGCCCGCTTGGTGGCCGCGGCCAGCTTGTCGAAGCTGTTGAGCACGGTGACCGGGTCGGCCTGCTTGGCGACCGCGTTGAGCAGGCACTTCTGGCGTCCCATGCGGACGTAGTCGTCGCTGTCGGTGCGGGACCTGCCGTACCAGAGGGCTTCCTGGCCCGAGAGCTTGCGGGTGCCCGCCGGGAGCAGGCCCTCGCGGTACTTGCCGTAGACGATCGGGTCCTTGATGGTGACGCGGACGCCGCCCATCGCGTCGATGATCTCGGCGAAGCCCTTCATGTCGACCATGGCGTAGTAGTTGACCGGGATGCCCAGGATGTCGCTGATGGTGCGCTTGAGCAGGGACGGGCCGCGCTTGCCCTTGGACACGCCGGGGACCATCTCGGGGTGGTCCTCGGCGTACTGGAAGACCTCGTTGAGCAGGCCGGGCGTGCTGGGGCCGTCGCCGGTGAAGCCGAAGGGGAAGCGGTCCCTGGCCGGGCCGTGCGGGAGTTGCACCCGCTGCAGGTTGCGCGGCAGGCCGAACAGGGTGGCGGCGCCGGTCTCGATGTCCACGCTGGCCACGGTCATGCTGTCGGTGCGTACGCCGGGCCTGCCGGGGGCCGCGTCCGCGCCGAGCAGGAGGAAGTTGACGCGTTCCGCGCCGTTCCACGGGTCCTGGGCGACGATGGGGGTGCTGGCGGTCGCGGAGAAGACGCTGCTCACGACGTCGCGGGAGAGGTAGGCCAGGCGGGTGGCGTACGCCGTGGGGGCGAGGACGAGCGCGCAGAGCGCGACCGCGAGCGTCGTGGTCAGGAAGCGGCCGGGGGTGTCGGAGCGGTCGGGGCGTACGAGGAGGAAGGAGCGGACGATCACGGCGGTCCAGGCGAGCGCGATCGCCACCAGCGCCACGGTGAGCACGGTGAGCCAGACGGGCTGGACCGCGAGGGACAGCAGGTGCGCGCTGAACGCGGTGAGCACCGTGAGGATGCCGGCGAGCATCAGAACATAGAGTGACATCAGGGCGATGCCCGTCCTGTGCCGGTGAGTGGCCAGGTGCGCCACGCCCCACAGCACGGCCGACGCCAGCGTCAGCGCGATGCTCGCCCCTAGGCCGAACTCTCGTTCTTTCCCTGTCATGCCTGGTCAAACCCCCATAGCCAGCCCATCCAAGTCACCGTAGTCAGGAGATGGGGGGCCAATTCCGGGTGAAGGGGAAGTGTTTGGTCAATTCCCAGTCAAGCCTTCTTGAGATATAACGTGTTTGTGAGCACTCGACACGGTAGTTACGGATTTGACGCACCGTGGGCCCTCGGCGGTCTGCTCATCGGAGCGATCGCCCTGCTGGCGCTCTCGGCCGTCTCGTTCCTGCAGGAGATCCCGCCGGCGGGCATCGCGTTCGCCATCGGCGGCCTGTACACGCTGGCCAGCGCGGCGAGCTACCTCTACACCACGCGCCGGGGCAAGTTCGCCGTCTGGACGGAGCTGCTGACGCGGCTCGAAGGCGGCGAGCGGCTGCTCGACCTGGGCTGCGGGCGCGGCGCGGTGCTGCTGACGGCCGCGGGCAGGCTCACGTCCGGCCGGGCGACCGGCATCGACCTGTGGAGCTCGAAGGACCAGTCGGGCAACGCCGAGTCGGTCACGCTGGCCAACGCCGAGGCGGAGGGCGTCGCCGACCGGGTCGAGCTGGTCACGGGCGACATGCGCGAACTGCCCTTCGAGGACGGGACGTTCGACGTGATCGTGTCGAGTCTGGCGATTCACAACATTCCCTCTGCTGACGGGCGGGAGCGGGCCGTCCAGGAGGCCCATCGGGTGCTGCGGCCCGGCGGGCTCATGCTGCTCGCCGACTTCCAGCACGCGCCCGCGTACGAGGAGACCCTGCGCGGACTCGGCGTGATCGACATCCGCCGGTGCGACCTCGGCTGGCGCTTCTGGTACGGCGGCCCCTGGTACGGCACCTCCCTGATAGAGGCCAGAAAACCTGCCGTGTAGAAACGTTTGCCGTTCGTTTACCGGGTACCCAGATGCCCTTATGAGCGACGTGGAAACCGGCACGATAACCACCAAGGTGCCCGCGCGGCTGGACCGGCTGCCGTGGTCCCGGTGGCACTGGATGATCGTCATCGGCCTCGGCACCGTCTGGATCCTCGACGGGCTGGAGGTCACCATCGTCGGCAACCTGTCCGGCCAGCTGGCCAAGCCGGGCAGCGGGGTGGACATCACACAGGCGCAGGTCGCGGGCCTGGCCGCCGCGCTCTACGTCGCCGGGGCCTGCGTGGGGGCGCTGTTCTTCGGCTGGCTGACCGACCGGTTCGGCAGGAAGAAGCTGTTCCTGATCACGCTGGTCGTCTACCTCGTGGCCACGCTGATGACGGCCCTGTCGTTCGACGCCTGGTGGTTCTTCCTGTTCAGGTTCATGACCGGGTTCGGCATCGGCGGCGAGTACGCGGCCATCAACTCCGCGATCGACGAGCTCATCCCGAGCCACCACCGGGGACGCGTCGACATCCTCATCAACGGCAGCTACTGGCTCGGCGCGGCGGGCGGCGCCCTGCTGACCGTGCCGCTGCTGAACGACCTGCCGGTCAACGTCGGCTGGCGGGTGGCGTTCGGGCTCGGCGTCGTGCTGGGCCTCGCGATCCTCCTGGTACGCAGGCACGTCCCGGAGAGCCCCCGATGGCTGTTCATCCACGGCAGGGACCGCGAGGCCGAGGAGATCGTGGACGACATCGAGCGCCGGATCGGCGCCGACCTGCCCGAGCCGCAGGAGTCGATGACCGTGCACCAGCGCAGGTCGATCGGCTTCCTCAGGATCGCCCACACCATGGTCGCGCTCTATCCCAAACGCACGGTGCTCGGGCTGTCGCTCTTCATCGGCCAGGCGTTCCTCTACAACGCGATCACCTTCGGGTACGCGCAGATCCTGAGCACGTTCTTCAAGATCGACACGAACACGGGCTACTACTTCGCCATCATCGCGGTCGGCAACTTCCTCGGCCCGCTGCTGCTCGGCAGGCTCTTCGACACCGTGGGGCGGATCCCGATGATCTCGGCGACCTACATCGGCTCGGGGGTGCTGCTGCTCGGCACCGCCTGGCTGTTCAACCAGGAGGTGCTGACCGCGATGACGCTGACGTTGTGCTGGTCGGCGGTGCTCTTCGTGGCCTCGGCGGGGGCCAGTGCGGCGTACCTGACGGTCAGCGAGATCTTCCCGATGGAGACCAGGGCCATGGCCATCGCGTTCTTCTTCGCCATCGGCACGGCCGCCGGCGGCATCGCGGGGCCGCTCGTGTTCGCCGCGCTGGTGGAGAGCGGCGCGCCCGGCGACACGGCGCTGGCGTTCGCGATCGGCGCGGTCGTGATGATCGCGGCGGGGCTGGTCGAGCTGTTCCTCGGGGTGAAGGCCGAGCGCAAGGGGCTGGAGGAGATCGCGGCGCCGCTCAGCGCCGCGCGGGCCGCATG
Source organism: Nonomuraea sp. (assembly GCA_013362835.1). The sequence continues at coordinate 17,839 of JABFVJ010000431.1, forward strand.
ACGCGCAGCACCTGGGTGCTGTCGGCCAGGTAGAGGTGCGGCACGTCCACGAACACCCGCATCGGCCCCCGCTCCAGCTCCAGGCCGCGGGCCATGGTCGCGTGCACCTCGGCGAGCGGCAGGTAGTTGAGGTAGCTGGTGAAGGCGTTCTGGGAGCGGAACGTCGCGGTCATGACGAGCGCGCCGTCCCTGATCCGGAACGCCACGCCGATCAGGCAGGGCACCGCGTCGTACGGCTCGCCGGGCGTGGTCAGCGAGATCCACGCGCTCTTGCTGTACGGCTTGACCCGCAACAGGTCGGCCGCCCACGTGAGCTGCCCCCTGATCCGCGCCCCGTAGCTGTACTTGAACGGCGGCACGATCACGTCCTCGCTGAACTTCCTGGTGTAGAGGGCCAGGCGCTCGCTGTCGCCGTACCGCGCGATGATCGGGTCGTCGCCGCTCACCTCGGCGATCTCGAACAGCACGGACGGCGCCTCGATGACCGGGCCGCGGTCGTCGTCGGCGAGCGTGCCCGCCGTCCACACATGGCGCATCAACCACATCCACGCCTCCCCACATGACGCCCATACTGCTGGGCCGGGCATTCAGGTCTCCAGATTCGGCAACTCGTAAGGGGTGTGCGGGAGCCGGCGCCGCCTGGTCACGTTGCAGCGCACGTAGTAGACGGCGTAGTGGACCAGCGCGACGAGCATGATGCCGAACGTGAGCATGAGCAGGTTCGGCGACTGCCCGGCGAGGCCCGTGACGCCTACGGTCAGGTACGTCGAGTTCGCGAGCGCCAGGGTCATCACGTTGATCCCCGGCCAGGCGAGCGGCGCGTACGTCTCCGGGAACCGGGGGTCGATCGGCAGGTTCGGGGTCCAGCCGAGCTCGTCCTTGAGCCTGGAGGCGTACAGGAGGCGGAAGTTGTTGATCGCCCGCGCGGTCCTGGCGTGCGCGTTGACCGCCTCGATCAGCCTCAGGAACGGCAGCACGCTGAGCACGCCGAACGCGGTGACCAGGGCGAACAGGTACCACGGCACGCGCTGCCACTCCGTGAGGCTCTGCGGGTCCACCACCTTGGCGCTGGTCAGGGCGATGGCCGCGAGGAACGGCCCCGACAACAGGCTCATCGCGAGCCTGGTCATCTTCAGCCGCTCTTCCTTCGCGGCCAGGTGGACCGCGTAGATGCCGGTGAAGTCCACGGCGGCGAGCTGGAGGAAGTGACTGGACTCAAGCCCGTCGTCCCGGATCTCCATGCGATGGGGGATCTTTCGCATGTGCGCTCCTGGTGTGCGTAACTCCAGTATTAGCGCGATTTCCGGGTTTTGACTGGCATTCCTGCCAATTGTTCCAACAAATCTCAACTCACCCCGGTCAACTGCCGGGACAGGGTCCCGACGTGGTCGATGTAGGCCGTGGGGAGGCCGTACAGCAGGGTCGCGATCTCCCGGTCGTGGATCACCGGCAGGGCGGCGAGCGCGTCCGAGGCGAGGCCCCTGCAGTACTCCAGCGTGTTGGTGACCAGGTCGCTCGCGCGCAGCCTGCGCAGCGCCTCCGCCACCTGCTCGTCGGTCATGTCCCGGCCCAGCAGGTCCCGTACGTCGGCGCCCGACAGCAGCAGCGGCAGGCTGTAGACGCCCTGGCGCAGGTCGTTGCCCGCCGGCTTGCCGAGCTGGTCGCTGGTGGCGGTCAGGTCGAGCAGGTCGTCGAGCACCTGGAAGATCAGCCCGAACCTCTCGCCGTACGCCGCCATGCGCGCCCTGTCCTCGGCCGAGGCCCGCGCGCAGACGGCCGCGACCAGGCATCCGGCACGGAACAGCGCGGCGGTCTTGCCGGTGATCGAGCGCAGCGCGCTCTCCCGCGTCCTGGAGGCGTTGAACAGGTCGTTCGTCTCCTGGTACTGGCCCTCGGCCAGCTCCACGACCGTGGCCGCGAGCACCTCGGCGACCGGCCTGGAGACCGCCGTGATGGCCGCGAGGCCCGCCCTGGCCAGCATGAAGTCCCCGATGACCAGGGCCTTCCCGTCGCCCAGCTCGGCGTTGAGCGTACGGGCGCCGCGCCGCTCGGTCGCCCGGTCCATGAGGTCGTCGTGCACGAGCGACCCCGCGTGGATCAGCTCCACGCACGCGGCCGCCGTGATCACCCGGCGGTCGGGGGCCTTGCCGAGGGCGAGCGAGGTCGCCAGCGTCAGCGCCGGACGCAGGCGCTTGCCTCCCGCGCTCACGATCCGCCCGGCGCCGGCGTTGATCCCGGGCAGCGTCGAGGACCCGCTGAGCCTCTTCACCTTGGCCTCGACCTTGACCAGACCTTGCGCGATGACCGGGCTGTTCACGAGTTGCTCCATGAGATCAAGCCTGCTCCCGCGTCGCTGTGCCACGCCTGAGAGACGCTGAGGAGGCTCTCAGCCCCGGACAATTGGGACATGATGAGTCCTGGCCCTGAGGAGGACATCATGGGAATCACCGATCGGATCCACGCGGTCCTCGACGCCGGCGCGGCGCCAGGTCTGCACGCGGTCGTGGTCGTACGGGCGGGCGAGACCGTGGCCGAGCACTACGGCGCCGGTCCCGACCACGTGCTGAACCAGCCGCTCGGGCACGTCGTGTTCGACCGCGACACGCTGCACGACGTGCGGTCGGTGACCAAGAGCGTGGTGGCGCTGCTGTACGGCGTCGCCCTGCGCGACGGGCTGGTGCCCGCCCCGGACGCGAGCCTGCTGGAACAGTTCCCCGAATATCCGGATCTGGCCGCCGATCCCGGCCGGACTCAGCTCACCGTCGAGCACGCGCTCACCATGACGCTCGGGCTCGACTGGAACGAGGACGTGCCGTACACGGGGCCGGAGAACAGCGAGATCGCGATGGAGCTCGCGCCCGACAGGACCCGGTTCGTACTGGAGCGGCCGATCGTCGAGGAGCCCGGGAAGCGGTGGCGGTACTGCGGTGGCGCCGCGGCCCTGATCGGCGCCCTCATCGCGCGCGGGGCGGGCAGGCCGCTGGAGGAGTACGCGGCCCAGGCGCTGTTCGGGCCGCTGGGAATCGGGCGGTTCGAGTGGTCGAAGGGCGACGACGGGGTCGCGCTGGCCGCGTCCGGGCTGCGGCTGCGGCCGGTCGACCTGGCCGCCGTCGGGCGGATGGTGCTCGACGGCGGGCTCGGCGTGGTGCCCGGGGAGTGGCTGCGGGAGGTGACGCGCCCCCGGGTGACGATCGAGGGCACGTTCGAGTACGGCTACCAGTGGTACTTGAGCACCGGCGGACGACAGTGGGCCGAGGCCATCGGGAACGGCGGGCAGCGGCTGCTCGTGCTGCCCGCCGAGGAGCTGGTGGTGGCCGTGACGGCGGGCGAGTACAACGCCGACCAGGCCAGCGCGTCCGCCGTGCTGAACGCCGTCCTCAAGGGCTGAACGCCGTCCCCGTCCTCAGGGGATGAGCGCCGTCCTCAAGAGATGAGCCGTCCTCAAGAGATGAGCGCCGTCACGGGATGAGCAGGATGCGGCCGGTGGGCGTGCGGGATTCGAGGCGGCGGTGGGCCTCGGCCGCCTGCTCCAGGGGCAGGGTGGTGTCGATGGCGGCCCGGGCGCGTCCCGTCGCGAGCCTGGCCAGCGTCTCCGGGTAGTGCGTGCCGAACACCTCGCCCGACCAGCCGGGGCCGCTGCAGGCGGTGACCGTCACGCCGCGTTCCATCAGGTCGGCGGCGGTCACGGCGGGGGGTTCGCCGCTCAGCAGGCCGTAGGACAACATCCGGCCGGTGCCGGGGACGAGCCGGTCGAGCACCCGCCGGGCCGTCGCGCCGCCGATGGACTCGAAGACCACGTCGATCTCCGGCAGCTCCCCGGGCCAGTCAGGGTCACCGTGATCGACGGCGTGGTCGGCGCCCAGGTCGAGGGCCTGCTGCCGCTTGGCGGGCGACCCGGCCGTGGCGATCACCTTCCCCGCGCCGAACTCCTTGGCGTGCCGTACCAGGTGGCCGCCGACCGAGCCGGCGCCCGCCTCGACCAGGACGGTCTCCCCGCCTTCCAGCCGTGCCCGGTGCAGCAGGCCGAGGGCGATGGCGCCGGGCGCGGCCACGGCCAGCGCCTCCAGCGGGGGCACGTTCTCGGGTACGGGGCAGGTCAGGGCGACGGGGAGGGCGGCGTACTCGGCGTAGGCCCCGAGACCGCCCGTCACGCCCACGCGTACGGTGCCGAGCAGGCTCTCGTCCACGCCCTCGCCCACCTCGACGACCTCGCCGACCACCTCAGCGCCGAGCACGGCGGGCAGCGGCAGCGGGAACGGCAGCACACCCGAGCGGATCTGCGTCTCGGCGAAGCTGACGCCGGCGCCCCGCGTACGGACGACCACCTGGCCCGCGCCGGGACGGGGGCGTGGCACGTCCACGAGCTCAAGGACCTCGGGGCCGCCGGTCGCCCGCAACTGGATCGCGCGCATGGTCACTCCTCCTCGTTCAACTGAACCAATGGTCCAGTTAATATATGGACCACTGGTCAAGTTTGTCCATGGGAAAGAATGACCGGATGGAACGTCGAGAGCGGGCCGACGCCGCGCGTAACAGGCGGGCGATCCTGCGGGCGGCCGAGGAGCTGCTGCGCCGGCACCCGCCCGAGCAGGTCTCCGTCGAACGCGTCGCGGTCGCCGCCGGCGTGGGCAAGGGCACGGTGTTCCACCGGTTCGGCAGCCGTACGGGGCTCATGCGGGAGCTGATGAGCGAGCGGGTGCGTGAGCTGGACCAGGCGGTCGCGGAGGGGCCGCCGCCGCTCGGGCCGGGCGCGTCACCGGTCGAGCGCCTGGTGGCGTTCCTGAAGGCCGTCGCCGAGCTGGGGGCGCGCAACGGCAACCTCATCGCCGCGCACGAGCACGCGATGGCGACCAGCAAGTCCGAGCCCAGGGAGAGCAACCCGATCTACGTCGCCTGGCATCGGCACGCCTCCGCGCTGATCGCCGAGGGCCGTCCGGACGTGGACGCCGACGAGATCGCCCACCTGCTGCTCGGGGCCCTGCACATGGAACCGATCGCGAGCCGGCTGCGGGCGGGGGAGAGCGCGCGGCTCGCCGCCGCCTTCACCGCCCTGGCGGAAGGGCTGCTCGGCAAGCCCGCCTAGAGCGGGAGGCCGGTGGCGGCGGTGTGGAAGGCGGCGACCGCCGCGCGTACGGCAGGGTGGTCGCCGTAGCCGCGGCGGAAGGCCGCCTGGGTGCGGCGGCCGAGCGGGAGCCGGGTCAGCACGACCTCCCGAGGCGGGGAGAGCGCCGCGAGGCGGGGCACGAGCGCGACCCCCTGGCCCGCCGCGGCGAAGGCGAGCACGGTGTCGAAGTCGTCGATGTGGTGCTGGACGCGCGGCTCGAACCCCGCCGCCTGGCAGGCCCTGATCGCCATGGTGTGGCAGAGCGTGCCGGGCTTGCTCATGATCCAGACGTCGTCGCGGGCCTCGGGGATCGAGGGGCGGTCGGTCAGGTAGATCGGCTCGGTGAACAGCGGCTCGGTCTCGATGGACGCGTCGGTGACCGGGGGCACGAAGTCGTACTCGTGCACGAGGGCGACGTCGAGCTCGCCGGCCCGGAGCGCGGCGGAGACGTCGGCGGGGTCGATCTCGGCGACCATCGGCTCCAGCCCCGGATGGGCCGCGGCCAGACGGGCGAGCGCGGGCGGCAGGAGCACCCGGGTGGCGGTGGGGAACGCGCCGATCCGCAGCGGGCCCGACGGCCCACCGCGCGCGGCGGCGAGCGCGGCCGAGGCGCGTTCGAGCTGTTCGAGCACGGCCTGCGCGTGCTCGACGAGCAGGTGGCCCGCCGGGGTCAGCGTGACCGTGCGGCCCGTACGTTCGAGCAGCGGCACGCCTGCCTCCCGCTCCAGAGCGCTGAGCTGCTGCGAGACCGCCGAAGGGGTGAACGTGACCGCCTCGGCGACCGCCGTGATCGTGCCCCTTCTGGCGAGTTCGTGGAGGAGGTGGAGCTTGCGCGGATCGAGCATAAGTTCATCTTAAACTCACTCGAAGAAATCCGAACTGGACCTAACAGGTCGCCGGGCGGCAGGCTCGGAAGCATGTTGAGAGGAATCCACGTACCGCTGGTCACACCGTTCACGTCGTCGGGTGAGGTGGCCGTCGACGCGGTCGAGAAGCTGGCCCGCCACGTGCTCGACGAGGGCGCGGCGGGGCTGGTGGCGTTGGGGACGACGGGTGAGGTGGTCGCGCTCGACGCCGGTGAGCGGGCTCTGGTGATCGAGACGTGCGCGCGGGTGTGCGCGGAGCGGGAGGCGCTGCTGACCGTCGGGGTGACGGGGAACGACACGCGTTCGACGGCTCAGGCGTTGCGTGAGCTGCCCGACGGGGTCGGCGCGGCGCTGGTGACGGTGCCGTACTTCCTGCGGCCCGGCGAGCGTGGCGTCGTCGCGCACTTCGAGGCGCTGGCGGAGGCGTCGCCCGTGCCGCTGGTGATCTACCACATTCCCTACCGGACGGGACAGACCGTCGGGGCGGCGACGCTGCGCGAGCTCGGGGAGCACCCCCGGATCGCCGGCGTCAAGTACGCCGTGGGCGGCATCGACCAGGACACGATCGACCTGCTCGCGGACCTGCCCGAGGGGTTCGAGGTGCTGGCGGGCGACGACCCGTTCGTCTCGCCGCTGCTCGCGCTCGGCGCCTCCGGCGGCATCCTGGCCTCCGCGCACGTGCTGACCAGGAGCTTCGTCGAGCTCGCCGACGCCTGGCAGGCCGGTGACGTGGCCACGGCCCGCCCTCTGGGGCACCGGCTGGCGCGGGTGTCCCGCGCGCTGTTCGCCGAGCCCAACCCGACCGTGCTCAAGGGCCTGCTGCACGCGAGGGGCCTGATCCCGACCCCGGACGTACGGCTGCCGCTGCTGCCCGCCTCGGCCGGCGCGGTCTCACAGGCTGACCTGGTGGCGGTACATCCAGGCCAGTGACTCCTGGCTCGCGCTCTTCTTCAGGAAGACCGGCAGCATCAGGTCGCGGAACACCCGGGCGACCGGCCCCGCGGCCTTGCTGTTGCTGATCGTCCTGGAGTAGGCCACCACCCGCTCCACCCTGGGCCGCCGCTCGGCCTCGAACCGCTCGAACGCCTCGCGGTGGCCCCCGGGGTGACTCGCCTCGCGCAGGCACCTGGCGAGGACGATCGCGTCCTCGATGGCCAGCGACGCGCCCTGGCCGGAGCTCGGCGAGGTGGCGTGGGCGGCGTCCCCGGTGAGCAGCACGCGGCCGTGGTGCCAGACGGGCACCGGCGGCAGGTCGTGCACCGGCAGCGCGAGCTCGACCGGGCTGCGACGGACGAGGTCGGCCGAGAAGTTCGCGTCGTGCTCGAACGCCTCCACCAGCGCCGGCTTCCAGTCGGCGGGCACGTCTCCGAGCCGCCTGGGCAGGTTGGCGAACCACCACGTCTCGCCCGACTCGGCCACCGTGTAGCCGAAGAAGGCCCGCTTGCCGAACACCATGTTGTAGACGCCGGGCTCGCCGCTCGCGCCGGCGTCCCTGACGATGCCGCCGAAGCTGTACAGGCCGCTGTAGCGCGGGCCGGGCGCGGCCGGGTCGAGGAGCGAGCGGGTGCGCGAGTGCACGCCGTCGCAGGCGATCAGCAGGTCGCCGGTGGCCGTGGTGCCGTCCTCGAAGGTCGCGACGACCTCGTCGCCGGTGTCCTCGAACGAGGTCAGGCGCTTGCCGTACGAGATGGGGACGCCGCGTCGCACGACCTCGTCACGCAGGGTGGCGTAGAGGTCGGAGCGCAGGACGGTGTGGCTGACCGTGCCGTCGTCGAGGCGCAGGCCGTTGGCGACCTCGCCGAGCCGCTTCCCGGTGCCGCTCCACATGACCATGCGCGGGGTGGGGATGGCCGACGACAGCACCTCGCGGTGCGCGCCGAGCACGCGCAGGGCGGCGAGGCCGTTGGAGGCGAGGTTGAGGAAGGAGCCGACGTTCTCGGCACCCTGTCCGTACGCCTCGTAGATCTCGGCGTCGATGCCCGCTTCGCGCAGCGCCATCGCGGTGACCGGGCCGCCGATGCCGCACCCTATGACCAGAGCCTTCATGATGATATCCTTTCGTTCGTCCGAACGAAATATATGAGAGCGGGTCGCGGGATGTCCAGAGATATTTCGGAACATCGAAAGAAATTGTTGGACGAACTGGCCGAGGCCGGCCGCGACAGCAGCAACGCCGCGGTCATGTACCACAGCGCCATGGGCGAGCGCCTGGGCCTCGGGATGACCGAGGAGAAGACCCTCGACCTGCTGCAACGCCTCGGGCCGCTGACCGCGGGGGAGCTCTCCCAGCACACCGGTCTGGCCCCGGCCTCGGTCAGCGGCCTGATCGACCGGCTGGAGGCCAAGTGGCTGGTCCGGCGCGTACGCGACACCAAAGACCGGCGCAGGGTCATCGTCGAGATCAACTGGGAGCGGCTGGCGGGCTTCGGCGAGCTGTTCGAGCCGTTCGTGGCCGCGATGTCCGGCCTGTACGAGCGCTACACCGACGAGGAGCTCGCCCTGATCGTCGACTTCCTCAACCGCTCCACCGCCCTGCAACGGGAGGCCACCACGGAGCTGAGATCCGAATAAGGGCTTGCCCGAAGCCTCGATCAGAAGCTACTTTAACCGCCGATATGTGCATCTACTTCCTGTGATTCTCGCGCCCGAGGCGCGCCCGCGTTGAGCCGACGGCTCCGCCGCGCCTCGTTCCGGTCATTCCCGCGCCGAGAAAAGGAGGTGGAGCCTCTATGCGTACTGCTGCCCAACTGGCACTCACTGAGATCACCAAGCGTTATGACACCCGGGTCGTCCTCGACCGCGTGTCCTTCACGATCAGGCCCGGCGAGAAGGCCGGCGTGATCGGCGACAACGGCTCGGGCAAGTCCACGCTGCTCAAGCTCGTCGCGGGCGTCGAGCGTCCGGACAACGGCGAGCTGACCGTGGCCTTCCCCGGCGGTGTCGGCTACCTGCCGCAGGCGCTGGAGCTGCCGCCGCACGCCACCGTGGCCGACGTCGTCGACCAGGCCCTGGCCGAGCTGCGCGAGCTCGAAGCGCGGATGCGCGCGCTCGCCGCGACCGACCTCGACGCCTACGCCGAGGCGGTCGCCGCGTTCGAGGCGCGCGACGGCTACGGGGCCGACGCCCGCGTGGAGGTCGCGCTGCACGGGCTCGGGCTGCCCGGACTCGACCGGGACCGGCCGGTCTCGACGTTGTCGGGCGGTGAGCGGTCCAGGCTCGTCCTCGCCGCCACGCTGGCCGCCGCGCCCGAGCTGCTGCTGCTCGACGAGCCCACCAACGACCTGGACGACGAGGCCGTGGCCTGGCTCGAACGGCACCTGCGCGAGCACAGGGGCACGGTCGTGGCGATCACCCACGACCGGGTGTTCCTCGACCGGGTCACCACGGCCGTCCTTGAGGTGTCGGCCGGGCGGGTCCGCCGCTACGGCGACGGCTACTCCGGCTACCTCACGGCCAAGGCCGCCGAACGGGCCGCGCACGTGCGGGCCCATGAGGAGTGGAAGGTCGAGCTGGCCCGGCACGCCCAGCTCGTCGAGGCGAACGCGGGACGGATGGGTGCCATCCCCCGCAAGATGGCCAAGGCGGGCATGGGCGGGGTCGGCGCGTGGCGGGCGCGGTCGCGTACGCACGGGGCGGCCGGGCGGGTCAGGCAGTCGCAGCAGCGGGTGCGGTGGCTCAGGGAGCACCCGGTGCCGCCGCCGCCCGTGCCGCTGCGCTTCACCGCGACGATCGGCACGTCCGTCGCGGGCCCGCAGGAGGACCCGGTGGCGGCCGAGCTGACCGGCGTGACGGTGACGGGCCGCCTTGAGGGGTTCACCGGCGGGCGCGAGGACCGGTTGCGGCTCACCGACCGGCTCACCGACCGGCTCACCGACCGGGGCGCGGACCGGTTGCGGCTCGATCGGCTCATGGTCCGGCGCGGGGAGCGGCTGCTCGTCACCGGGCCCAACGGCGCGGGCAAGAGCACGCTCATGCGGGTGCTCGCCGGCGAGCTGCGCCCCGACGCGGGCTCGGTACGCCGTACGGGACGCGTCGGCCTGCTCCGCCAGGAGGACCCGGCGGGGCGGCTGGACCGTACCGTCCTCGGGGCCTTCGCCGAAGGGCGGACGGGCAGCCTCGACGAGCACGCCGACCGGCTGCTCGGGCTGGGGCTGTTCCGCCCGGCCGAGCTGCGGCGGCGGCTGGGCGAGCTCTCCTACGGGCAGCGCCGCCGGGTCGAGCTGGCCCGCCTGGTCAGCGACCCGGTCGACCTGCTCCTGCTGGACGAGCCGACCAACCACCTGTCACCGATGCTCGTGGAGCAGCTGGAGGAGGCGCTGGCCCACTACGAGGGCGCCCTGGTGATCGTCACCCACGACCGCCGCCTCCGCGCCGCCTTCACCGGCTCCCACCTGGAGCTGCGCGAAGGCTCCAGGGCGGCCTGACCGCTGGACGTCACCCCGTCGCCAGGCTCGGCAACGGGGTGACGTCCATCGTGGTGTGGTCGCCGGGGTTCTCGCTGATCCCGAGCTTGAGGTCCAGCGGCACGGTCTGGGTACGGGTGACGCCGAGCCATCTGAACCGGAGCGGCGCCTCCAGCCAGAGGGTCGCGAGCCCCTTCATCCCGCACGCCCGGTGCCGCGCGTCCCCGATCTCGCCGGTCACCTGGACGATGAGGATGTCCGCCTGCGGCTCCAGCGTGTGCGGCAGCGAGACGGGCTCACGCTGCGGCTCCCCGTGCATGCCCGAGCTCAGCACCCGGCCCGACGTGGGCTGCCAGAAGCAGGGCGGGATCGACTCCCGCCACTCCTCGATGGTCTCGTCCAGGTCCACCAGCTCGACCGGGGGCCACTCGCTGGTCATGACCGAGAACTCGACCATGACCTTCGCGCCCGGCTCGTACTTCAGCACGACCGCGGACGGCTCCATCAGGCTGTTGGACAGGCTGTAGCCGGTCGCCGACGTCCTGACCTGCGTGCCCAGGCCGCCGAGGGCGAGGGGTTCGAGTCGCGCGTACGCGATCGTGCCCGCCGTCGCGGCCGTCACCAGGACGGCCGCGACGAGGAGGCGTCTCATCGTTCGGAGCTCCTGATGGCCGAGCCCACCTCGCCCACGCGGTCGGCGAGGAGGCCGAGGGCGCCCACCGCCCTGGTCATCGGGTCGTCGCCGGCGCCGCCCAGCGCCCTGGCCCTGAGGTACGCCGCCTTGATCTCCGCCCACCGGGCCGCCTGGGCCGGGGTCAGCCGGCCGCGCAGCTCGGCCAGCTTGAGCAGGTTGGCCTCGGCGTCCTGGGTGAGGGTCTGCGCCTCGCCCAGGTAGTGGTCGTCGATCAGCGCTTCGAGCTCGTCGTCGTTCATCGCCGGGACGATCCGCTCGGCCAGCTTGTTCATGTTCCGGTACGACCCCTGCAACCGGTACGGCGGCTCGCTCCTGGACGCGTCGGACCGGGACGCCGACGCGATGTACGCCTCGTTGTTGGCCAGCACGACCTCCTGCACCCGGACCAGCTTGGCCAGCACGCTGAGCACCTGGTCCAGCTCTGCCTTCGTGTACGGATGCCTGAGCTGGTCCGCCCGTACGGCCGGATCGCCCTTGGCCAGGCGTACGAGGAGCTCGACGTCGGCCCGGTCGCGGCCGGACAGGGGCGCGAGCACCGGGTTGGAGGTCAGCGCGTTGTCCACGTAGCTGAGCGCGAACAGGTCGCCCCTGCCCGAGAGCACGTCGCCCAGGTTCCACACGTCGGCGCGGTTGGCCAGCATGTCGGGGATGCGGAACCGCTGCCCCGACTCGGTGTACGGGTTGCCCGCCATGCACACCGCGAACCGCTTGCCGCGCAGGTCGTACGTGCGGGTGCGACCGTTCCAGACGCCTTCGATGCGGCGCTGGGCGTCGCAGAGCGAGATGAACTTCTGCAGCAGCTCCGGCGAGGTGTGCTGGATGTCGTCCAGGTAGAGCAGGGTGTTGTTGCCGGTCTCCAGCGCGAAGGAGATCTTCTCGACCTCCTGCCTGGCCGTGGCGTCGGGCGCGTCGGCCGGGTCGAGCGAGGTGACCTCGTGGCCGAGCGCCGGGCCGTTCACCTTGACGAAGACCAGGCCGAGGCGGCTGGCCACGTACTCCATCAGGGTGGTCTTGCCGTAGCCGGGCGGTGAGATGAGCAGCAGCAGGCCCATCTGGTCGGTGCGCTTGCCCGCGCCCGCCGCGCCGAGCTGCTTGGCCAGGTTGTCGCCGATCAGCGGCAGGTAGACCTCGTCGAGCAGCCGGTTGCGGACGAAGGCGCTCATGACCTTGGGGCGGTACTCGTCCAGGCGGAGGCGGTGGCGTTCCCGCTCGACCAGCTCGTTGCGCCGCCGCTGGTATGCCCGGTACGCCGGGACCCGCTCCCGCCTGAAGACGCGCGCCCTGGTCAGCAGCTCGTCGAGCCTGACCTCCAGCTTGCGGTCCTTGACGCGCGGATGGGTGCCGAGCAGCCCGTCGACGGTCTCGGCGGTCGTGGCGCTGGAGTCGTGGCGAGGGAGATCGCACAGGTGTACGGCGATGGCCTCGGCCACCTCCGGACCCTGGCGGTAGGCGCCGATCCAGGCCCTGGCGAGCTGCAGCCGTTCGGGCAGCGGGAGGGCGGCGAGCTCGTCGTCGAACTCGCGCGCCCTGACCGGGCCGAGCGCCTGCCTGAAGCCGTCGAGCAGGTCGCGCGCGGCCTTCCCGGTCACGAACCCGAACGGGCTGCCGCCCAGCTCCTCGACCAGGTACTCACCGGCGAGGCCGGCGAGTCCGGCGAGCCCCGCCGAGGTCTCGGCCGCGCCCTGGCTCGCGCAGAAGGCGGAGATCAGGTCACCCAGCTCGGCGGCCAGGGCTTCCAGGGCGGGGGTGTGGCCGAAGACCGTACGGGCGCGGACCAGGGACCCGGCCCGGGTGGTGAATGTTTTACGTGAAACCTCGTCCGTCCCGAAGGCCCAGAAGAGCTGGGCCGCCGCGCGTGCCTCGGGCGGGTAGCGGAGGAGGCCGGCGCCCTCGCGCAGGCGGACCAGGGTGTCCAGGATGAGCGTGGCGTCGTGGTCGTGGACGCCGCGCTCGTAGCCCTCGTCGTAGCGCTGCTCGGCGGCCTGGCGTACGAGATCGGCCAGGGGAGCGCCGGGGGTGACGGACTCCAGGAGGGACGCGGCCAGATGCTCGGCCCGGTACATCTCCGGCGTCTCGGACACCAGGAGCTGGTCCCAGAACGCGCGGGTGTCCGCGAACTCCGCCGGCACCGGCGCGCGGTAGTCGGTGCCGGTGATCGCGAAGTTCATGCCGCCGTCGTGCGGCACCAGCGTCAGGTCGATCGGCTGGGTGTTGACCGCGAACCGGTGGTGCCCGAGCCGCAGCGTCTCGCCGCCGTCGGAGAACAGGTCCAGCCGGTCGCGCAGCGCGCGGGCGGCCTCCTGCTGGGCCGCCTTGACCCGGCCGTCCAGCTCCTCGGCCCGTACGGCGTCACCGAGCGTACGCAGCTCACCCGCCGCCGACCGGATCTTGGCGACCATCGGATCGGTGGCGAAGTACGTGTTGACCTCGTCCGTCGACCCCAGCGACGCGAGACGCCTGGTCACGCTCCCGAGCACGCGCTCGGCCGAGGCGAAGACCCGGTCGGCCCGCCGGGCCAGGCCGTCGAGCTGGGTCTGCTTCCTGGCCGAGAACGCCTCGTAGACCTCGTCCCGCTTGGCGGCGAGCTGCGTGGCGAAGTCGTCGAACTCGCCGAACCGCGACTCCAGGTTCTCCACCTGGAGCATCAGCCGGCCGAGCTGTTCGTCGCACTTGTCCGGCGTGTCGGCCATCGCCAGCGCGCCCGAGACGGCCTGGCCGAACAGCGCGAACTCGGCGGCGAAGGCCGCGCGGCCCTCGGTCCCGAGGAGTTCGCGCCGGCGGCCGTCGAGCACGGCCCGCGCCCGGTTCACCCCGCCCAGCACCTCGGCGATCCGCCCCAGGATGGACGTGCGCACGGTCGCGTCGGCGATCTCCAGCGAGCCGACGACCTCCGTCACCACCTCCAGGCCCTCCGCCTGCTCGGCCAGCCGGTCGGCGACGGGCGCGGCCTCGGCCACGGTCGCGATGGCGGCGGCGTCGGCGGCGAGCCGTTCGACGGCCGCGTGGTAGGCGGTGAACGCGTCGGCGCCCTCCAGGAAGGCGACCGCGCGCCTGCCGGTCGCGGCCAGTTCCTCGGTCAGGGCGGCGGACAGCTCGTCCAGGCGGGCGAGGTCCAGGTAGCGGACCTCGCGGAGGGTCACCAGGCGGCCCTGCTGCCTGCGCAGCCCGGCCAGCGCGGTCACCCAGGCGTCGGCGGTCGCCGGGGAGTCGGCGGCGGCCTGGCGTACCAGGCGGGTGGTCTCCTCCTCCGCCGCGGCCAGCGTGTCGGCGGCCTGCCGGGTGAGCTGCTCGACGTTCTCGTACTCGTCGAGCACCTGCTCGGCGGTGGCGCGTACGTCGGCGAGGGGCGCGCTCAGGCCGTGCTCGCCGAGCCAGTGGTAGGAGTCGGACGCGCGGGTGCAGGCGGCGATCAGCGCCTCGAAGGTGGCCGCCGACGCCGCCATCTCCTCGACCATGCGCGACACGGACAGGCAGTCGGAGATGCCGCGCACGAGCTCGGCGTTGCCGATGCGCTCCAGCGGCCCGGTGCCGGTGGGCTGGGCGGCGGCGTAGGTGTCGGACACGTACGGCGTCTGCCACACCTGCATCGGGTGGACCCGGGTCGGCTCCTCGGAGACGGCGCGGAAGACCACCATCGTGCCGTCGTCGAAGAGCGAGTACCCGTGGCAGACGATGGGGTTGGCCACCTCCTTCCTGATCACGTTGTACGGCAGCAGCAGCGAGCGCCCGTCGCCCCTGGCGTGGAAGACGTACAGGACGTCCTCGCCGTTGGGCGCGCGGACGACCCGCTCGAACTCCAGGTCCGTCACGTCCGTGTCGAACGTCTTGCTGATCCCGGTCGCCAGGTAGTACCCGCCGGGGAAGATCAGCCCCTGGTCCTCGGGAAGGCGCTGGCACGACTGGCCGATGCCGTCGAGCCTGGTCACCGCCTTCGTACGGGTGTTGAAGACCAGATGACGCCAGTCCGTCTCCTTGTACGGCCTGATCCGCATGAGGAGGAGCGGCCCGACCCTGGCGTACTCGACGTCGGCGTCGGCCAGCGACTGGAGGCGTTCGGTCACCGGCTCGGAGTAGATGCCCGCGCCCGTCTCCGTGTTGTTCTCGATCTTGATGGTGAGGTCGCCGCCGATCGTCTCGACGAAGACCTCGCCGCCGATGGAGATGTGCGGGTGGCGGCCGAGCACGTGGTCGTCGCGGGTGGTCGGCGTCCACTCGAAGTCGTGGGACGGGGGGAAGACGTGGTCCCGCTCCCCCCTGTTGTCCAGATATTTCGGGACTCCGCCGTTGCTGACCGCCCACCTCAGCACCCGCGTGTCCGCCGGGCCCGTCTGGAACACCGCCAGCAGCTTGCCCTCGACCCGCCTGAGCTGCTGGAGCCTGGTCTCCTTGTAGTACCGGTAGAGCTCGGCGAAGTCCTTCCTGAACGCCGGCTCCTCCAGCGTCTCCAGCTTGCCCGTCTCGAAGGTGAAGGCGTCGCCGTCCCTGGTGAACCGGTGCACGGCGAACACGTCGGCCACGGTCGTCTCCGGCTTGAGCCCGATGAAGACGTTGTAGCCGAACAACATCACCTCGCCCAGCGAGACGATGTCCCTCGGGACGCAGTTGTTCTCGGTCCTGATCCGCTCGGTGCCGAGCAGGCGCAGCTCCGCGCCGCCGAAGACGCGCAGCCGCTGCCCGTTGATCTCCTCGGCCGCCGCCGCGAGGGCCTTGGCCTGCGCCTGGAGGCGGTTCCTGAGAACCTCGTACGTCCCGGCTTCCAGCTCGGTGGTCGTGCTCACGTCAGCCCTTCGCCGCCGCCAGCGCGGCCACCGGGGAGTCGGCCACGCCCAGGCGCCGCGCCGTCTCCAGCAGCTCGCCGAGCGCCGACGACTGCGGGCCGCCGTCCTGGATGAGCCGCAGGAGCAGGGCCGACACGGTCAGATTCTTGATGTCCTCGGTGCGCACCCCGCCGACCACGGTCGCGAGGTCCGACGCCAGGCTGGCCGTCCCGTTGAGGTACGGCGCCGCCAGCGCCCCCGCCACCTGCGAGTGGTTCATGAACCCGTCGACCGCCTTGCCCGTGGTGATCGAGCCGACCACCTTGTCGAAGAACATCGTGTCGCCGCCGACGATGTCGATGTTCGCCTTGGCCAGGCCCGCCGCCAGCACGCTGGCCTGCGACTCGGCCACCTGGCGGGTGACGTCGATGTGCTTGAGCCTGATCTCCTTGTCGGCCTCCAGGCGCAGGCGGTACTCCTCGTGGCCCCTGCTGGCCTCGTCGAGCGCGGCCATCGCGGCGGCCTTCTGGGTCAGGCCCTCGGCCTCGGCCTTCAGCTTCTCGCCGATCGCCGTGGCGCCGGCCAGCGCCATCGCCTGCTCGCCCTCGGCCTGCGCCTTGAGCCGGTCGCCCTCGATCACCGCCATGGCCTTCGCGCCCTCGGCCTCGGCGCGCAGCCGCTCGCCCAGGACCAGCGCCTCCGCGCGGCCGACCTTCTCGATGGCGTCCGCGTCACGCTCCTTGACCTGCACCTCCGCGAGCCCGGAGGCCGCGGTCTCGGCCTGGATGCCCTCGGCGAGCCGGATCTTGGCCCGCGCGTCCAGCTCGGCGGCCTGCTGCCTGGCCTCGGCCAGCACCAGCTCCTCGCGGGCCTTGAACTTGGAGGCGGCCTCGGCGGCCTCGGCCGCCTTGATGTCCTTGACCAGGTTCTCCTGCGCCTCGGCCTCGGCGGCGATGATCACCTGCTGGCGGGTGCGCTCGGCCTCCTCGACCACGCGCAGCCGCTTGATGCTCTCCTCCTGCTCGGCCACGGTCTTGTCGACCGCGATGCGCTCGCGGATCACCTCGGCGATCGACCGCTTCTCGGTCTCGACCTCCTTGTTCTTCGCGATGCGCGACAGCTCGGTCTCCCGCTCGCGGGAGATGACCTCCAGCATGCGGTCCTTCTCGATGCGCTCGCTCTCGATCGCGATCACCCGCTCGCGGTTCTTCTCGGCGACCGCCACCTCGCGGGCCTGGTTCTCGCGCTGCACGCCGAGCTGCTCGTCGGCCTTGATGTTCGCCGCCTCCGCGCGCAGCCGCTCCTCGGCCTGGACGCGGGCGATCTCCGCCTCCTCGCGGGCCTTGACGGTCTCGATCTCGCGCCGCTGCTTGAGCTCGGCGTCCGCCTGGCGGCGCTGCAGCTCCAGGATCGCCTCGCGGGCGTCCACGTTCTGGCGGGTGATCTCCTTCTCCTCGGCGCGCTGGAACTCGTTGGTCCGTACGTGCTCCAGCGCCGTCAGCTCGGTGATCTTCCTGATGCCCTGGGCGTCGAGGATGTTGCTCTTGTCGAGCTGGAGCAGCGCGGTCTGCTCCAGGTAGTCGATGGCGGCGTCCTCAAGGCTGTAGCCGTTCAGGTCGGTGCCGATGAGCCGGATGATCTCGTCGCGGAACTCGTCCCGCTTGGTGTAGAGGTCGACGAAGTCGAGGTGCTTGCCGGCCGTCTTCAGCGCCTCGGAGAACTTCGCGCTGAACAGCTCCTGCAGCGTGTTCTCGTCGCTGGCCCTGGCGGTGCCGATGGCCTGGGCGACCTTGATGACGTCCTCGGCGGTCTTGTTCACGCGGACGAAGAACGTGATCTTGATGTCGGCCCTGATGTTGTCCCGGCAGATCAGCCCCTCACGCCCGGTACGCGTGATCTCGATCGTCTTCACCGAGATGTCCATGATCTCGGCCTTGTGGACGACGGGCAGGACGATGGCCCCGGTGAACGTCACGTCCACCTTGTTGACCTTCGACACGATCAGCGCCTTGCCCTGTTCCACCTTGCGGAAAAGGCGGCCGATGATGACGACCAGGCCAATCACGATGACCAGGACGACAGCCAGAAAAATGCCGAAGCCCGTGGAGATGACGTCCATCAGATCTCGCTTTCGTAGGGCATGACCCAGAAGAATTCGCCGTCTTTGTCGTATTCGAAGATGAGTGCTTTGTCGCCGCGGGCGAGGCGGTCCTGTCCGGTCGTACGGACCTGGACGACCGCCGTCGAGCCGTCGGCGGAGGTGACCTCGGCCTGGCCGAAGTCAGAGGTGGCCGCGCCGGTGCGGATCACGCACGGGCGGCCGACGAGGTCGCCGCGCGAGTGCCGGCCGCCGTCGGGGAAGACCCTGCGTAACGGGGTCAGGAGGGCGCGGGTGACGAGCCAGGCCCCGGCCGCCGCGGCGAAGGGCACGGCGATCTGCGCGCCTTCGGGCAGCGCCTGGTCGCCGACCAGGCTCAGCAGCCAGGCCAGTGCGATCAGCAGCGAGAGCGCGATGCCGGCCGGAACTCCCCCGAGTCCCAGCCAGGGCGCGTCGTCCTCCAGGTCGAGCAGGCCCGTGATGACGGCGAGCCAATAAGCCAGGACCGCCGCCAGGAGGAAAGTGAAAACGACTGTCGGAAAACTTAGAGCGGCGTGTAAGAACTCGGTCATCAACCCTCGGTTTGCCCCGTCCCCTGTGTGTCCTGACGGACTATATACAGATAAAGCATGACTAAAGCGGAAAGTTCCCGAGTTCATATGGAATGTTGGCCGACTTGACCTCAAGGGCGGTTGAGGTAGCAGGCTCGGGCCATGAGCGAAGTGATGAGGGCGGCCGCGTTCGCCGAGGCGGGCGGCCCCGAAGTGCTGAAGCTGACGGAGCTGCCGGCGCCGCAGGCGGGGCCGGGCGAGGTGCGCGTACGCGTGCGGGCGGCAGGGGTGCAGCCCTTCGACGCGGCGGTACGGGCCGGGTGGCTGCCGCCGTACCTGGGGGACATGCCATGGCCGCGCATCCCTGGCAACGAGTTCGCGGGCGTGGTCGACCAGGTGGGCGACGGGGTCGCCGGGGTGTCGGCGGGTGACGATGTGCTCGGGTTCTCACGCCTGTTCGCCTACGCCGAGTACATCGTCGTCCCGGCGACGGACGTGGCGGCCAAGCCCGCGGGGGTGCCCTGGGAGGTGGCCGGCGGGCTGACCGCCGGCGTGCAGACGGCCGAGCTGGCCGTGGACGGGCTCGCGGTCGGCCCGGGTGACACCCTGCTCGTGCACGCCGCCGCCGGTTCGGTGGGGACGGCGGCCATTCAGATCGCCCGGACGCGCGGCGCCACGGTCATCGGCACCGCCCGCGAGGTCAACCATGCCTACCTGCGCGACCTCGGCGCCATCCCGGTCGCCTACGGTGACGGCCTCGCCGACCGCGTCCGCGCCCTGGCTCCCGGCGGCGTGGACGCGGCACTCGACGGGGCCGGCGGGCACGCCCTGGAGGTCTCGCTGGACCTGGTCCCCGACCGCGCCCGCATCGTCACCCTGGTCGAACACGGCAAGGCGGCCGCGCTCGGCGTCCGGCTCGTCCAGGGCGAACGGACCGCCGAACGCCTCGGCAGGTACGCCGCCCTGTACGCCGAGGGGCGGTTCGCCTTTCCCGTACGGCGGACGTACCGGCTGGCCGAGGCCGCCGAGGCGCACCGGGAGATCGAGACCGGCCACGGCCAGGGCAAGATCGTCCTGGTGATCGACTGACCTCAGCCGGTGCTCCTGCGGCGCCGGCTGAACCTGACGGCGTCCCTAGTGCCGATGTCGAAGGGCCTCGGCGATGGCCAGCCCGATCTCGTTGAGCTCGTGTTCGCCGTCCTCGACGTCCCAGAGGGCGTTCTGCAGGATCCGGCCGTACGTCCAGCCGGCGGCCCTGGCCGGGTCCAG
>JABFVJ010000478.1 GCA_013362835.1 Nonomuraea sp.
TCCGGGACGGTCTCGGTGAGCGTGGCGATGGCGGCCCTGCGCACCTTCGGGTCGGGGTCGGCGAGGTAGGGCGCGAGGTCGTCCACCGAAGGCTGCTCCTCGGCCAGCCGGTTCAGCTCCAGGATGCGCGGCGAACGGCCGACCGCCGCGTGGGCCACGCGTTCCCCTGCCGGGCGTCGCACCGCCGTCGCGACCGCCGTGCCCAGCGTCACCGGCTCGGCGGCGACCGGCGCGAACTCCTCCACCGGCACGAGATACGGCTCCACCGGCCGCTTGACGAACTCCATCGCGCCGTCGCCGCGCCTGCGCAGGTTGAGGTGGAACAGCCAGCCCTCGTCGTCGCGTTCCGGCTGGTCGGCCCGCTCGTGGTAGAGCCCCCACCGGCTCTCGGTACGCGTCAGCGAGGCGCGGGCCGCCATCTCCGCGCAGTCGCGGATGAAGTCCACCTCGACGCAGCGCATCAGCTCGTGCGGCGTCCGCGCGCCCATCGAGGCGATCTCCTCGCGCATCCGCTCGAACGACTCCAGCGCGATCTCCAGCTTCGCGCCCGTCTTGGGCGGGGCCACGTAGTCGTTGACGAACCTGCGCAGTTTGTACTCCACCTGCTGCTGCGGCGGCCCGTCCGGGTGGCGCAGCGGCCGGTAGACGAGCTCGTGGGCGGCGTCGATCTGCTCCTGCGGCAGGGGCCCGCCGGCCCGGTGGTGGGCGGCGGCGTGCGCGCCGGCCAGGTCGCCGAAGACGAACGCGCCGATCATGTAGTTGTGCGGCACGCAGGCCAGGTCGCCGGCCGCGTACAGGCCGGGGACGGTGGTCGCGCCGTGCTCGTCCACCCACACGCCCGACGCCGAGTGGCCGCCGCACAGGCCGATCTCCGAGACGTGCATCTCGACGTCGTGGGTGCGGTAGTCGTGGCCGCGACCGGCGTGGAAGGTGCCGCGGGTGGGGCGCTCGGTCGTGTGCAGGATGTTCTCGATGGCGGTGACGGTCTCGCCGGGGAGATGGGAGAGTTTGAGGTAGATCGGGCCCCTGGCCGAGGCGATCTCGGCGGAGACCTCGGCCATCATCTGCCCCGACCAGTAGTCGGAGTCGACGAACCGCTCCCCCCGGTTGTTGACCTGGTAGCCCCCGAACGGGTTGGCCACGTACGCGCAGGCCGGGCCGTTGTAGTCCTTGATCAGCGGGTTGATCTGGAAACACTCGATGCCGCTGAGCTCGGCGCCCGCGTGGTAGGCCATGGCGTAGCCGTCGCCGGCGTTGGCCGGGTTCTCGTAGGTGCCGTAGAGGTAGCCGCTGGCGGGGAGGCCGAGCCGGCCGCAGGCTCCCGTCGCGAGGATCACCGCGCCGGCGCTCACCGTGACGAACCGCCCGGAACGGGTGTCGAACCCGGCCACGCCGACCGCCCGCCCACCCGACGTGAGCACCCTGACCGGCATGACCCGGTTCTCGATGCGGACCTTCTCCCTGATGTGGCGCTGCCGCAGCACCCGGTAGAGGACCTTCTTGACGTCCTTGCCCTCCGGCATCGGCAGGACGTAGCTGCCCGACCGGTGGACCCTGCGGACGGCGTACTCGCCGTGCTCGTCCTTCTCGAACTTCACGCCGTACCGTTCGAGGCGGCGGACCATCGCGTGGCCCCTGGTCGCGGTCTGGTAGATCGTCTTCTGGTTCACCACGCCGTCGTTCGCCCTGGTGATCTCGGCCACGTAGTCCTCGGGGGTGGCCTTGCCGGGGATGACCGCGTTGTTGACGCCGTCCATGCCCATGGCCAGGGCGCCGCTGTGCCGTACATGGGCCTTCTCCAGCAGCAGCACCCGCGCGCCCTGCTCGGCGGCGGTGATCGCGGCCATCGTGCCCGCGGTGCCGCCGCCGACGACGAGCACCTCGCACTCCAGGTGCAGCCGGTCCTCGATCGAGGGGATCTCCATCACAACTCCTTGAGGATCTGGTCGCGCAGGGCCGTACGGTCCGCGCCGGGGTCGCGGGGGCCGGGCACCTCGATCACCGTGCGGACGCCGCCGCGCCCGAGCACGACCACCCGGTCGGCGAGCAGCAGCGCCTCGTCCACGTCGTGGGTGACGAAGACGACCGTCGCCCGGGTGTCGCGCAGCACGTCGAGCAGGAGCGCCTGCATCCCGGCGCGGGTCTGCGCGTCGAGCGCGCCGAACGGCTCGTCCATCAGCACCGCGCGCGGCGCTCCCGCGAGGGCGCGGGCGAGCTGCACGCGCTGGCGCATGCCGCCGGACAGCTCGCGGGGCAGCCGGTCCTCATGCCCGGCGAGGCCGACGCGGGCCAGCCACTCCGCCGCCGCCGCCCGGCGCTCGCGTCTGCCGAGCCCGCGGATGCGCAGCGGC
>JABFVJ010000114.1 GCA_013362835.1 Nonomuraea sp.
CTCGGCCCGAGGCGCGGCCGTGGGCGCGGTGGTCTGCGCGCTCTCCGTCGGCTCGCTGGCCGCCACCGCCGGCCTGGACGGCGTCGCCGGGCTGGTCACGGCCGGGCTCGCCTACCTCGCCATGTTCGGCGGGCTGTCGGTGACCGGGCTGCTCTCCCTGGAGATGCAGCACAACGCCGTCTCCGCCGCCGAGCGCACCACGGTCACCTCGACGTCCTCGCTCTCCCTTCAGGGCGGCGGGGTCGTCGCGAACTCCACGCTCGGCGTGCTGGCCACGCAGGCGGGCCCGGCGGCCGCCTGGTGGGCGGCCTCCGGGGTGGTCCTGGTCTCGGCGCTGCTGTTCGTCGCGATGCCGAAGGTCCGGTCAGAGGCTCCAGTCGAGATCGGGGCCTAGGGGGACGATCCGGCTCGGATTGATGTTGGTCTGGGTCATGTAGTAGTGGCGCTTGATGTGGTCGAAGTCCGTGGTGTCACGGAAGGCGGGGATCGCGTACAGGCGGCGGGCGTACGCCCACAGGGCCGGATAGTCCGTCAGGCGCCTGATCGAGCACTTGAAGTGGCCGTGGTAGACCGTGTCGAACCTGGCCAGGGTCGTGTAGAGGCGCACGTCGCTGTCGGTGAGCGTGTCGAAGAGGAACTCCGACTCGGCCAGGCGCACCTCCAGCAGGTCGAGCGTGGTGAAGACGCGCGTCACCGCCTCCTCGTACGCCTGCTGCTCCCGGGAGAAGCCCGCCTCGTAGACCGCGTTGTTGAGGCCGTGGTAGAGGCGGTCGTTCATGATGTCGATGTCGGGGCGCAGGCGTTCGGGATAGAGGTTGGGCGCGGTGCCCCACGACGTCTCCAGATCGAGGGTGATCTGCGGGAAGTCGTTGGTGACGATGCGTTCGTCCCGGGTGTCCCAGATGCACGGCACGGTGTAGCGGCCCGTGTAGCCGGGCTCGGTCGCGTGGTAGAGCTCCGACAGGTACGGGGGGTCTCCGTCGGGGATCCGCCAGCCCTTCTCGTCGCGGATGGGGTCGACGATCGTGACGTCCAGCAGGTCCTCCAGCCCGAGCAGGGCGCGGACGATCAGCACGCGCTGAGCCCATGGGCAGGCGTAGGAGGCGTAGAGCCGGTAGCGGCCGGGCTCGGGAGGGCCGAGCCGTTCGGTGAAGCGGTTCGGCTGCCGGACGAAGCGGCCATCGTCTGAGATCTCGCGGCTCAGCTTCATGACCCCTAGTAGAACATGATTCGGGACCAGAACTATATTCGGGGGATGGCGAAGTTCGTGGTGACTCCTTCAAACGTGGCACAGCGCGAGGCATGGGCGGGCGGGACGATTCCCGAGGTCGAACGGGTACGCCCCGGCCTGTGGTCCATCCCGGTGCCCATCCCGATCAACCCGCTGCGGTACGTGCTGGTCTACGCGCTGGAGTTGCCCGACGGCGTGGCGATCGTGGACGCGGGCTGGAACACCGAGGAGGCGTACGACGCGCTCGCCGCCGGCCTGGCCGTGGCCGGTTACGCGATGACCGACGTCAAGGCCGTCCTCGTCACCCACCTGCACCCCGACCATTACGGCCTGGCCGGACGCGTGCGCGAGGTGTCCGGGGCGTGGATCGGGCTGCACCCGGCCGACGCCGGCCTGGTCCGCGAGCGGTACGACGACGCGGCCATCGACTCGCTCGTCCAGCGGGAGCGGGCGCTGCTGCTGCGCTCCGGCGTGCCCGACCAGACCCTCGACGAGCTGGCCGGGGCGTCCATGATGATCAGGCACGTGGTCTCGATGGCCCGTCCCGACCGGCTGATCGAGGACGGCGAGGACCTCGGGCTGCCCGGCTGGGACCTGCGGGCCGTCTGGACCCCCGGCCACACGCCCGGCCACCTGTGCTTCGTCTCGCCCTCGCGCGGCGTGCTGTTCTCCGGCGACCACGTGCTGGCCAAGATCACGCCGATCGTGGCCGTGCATCCCCAGTCGGGCCCGAACCCGCTGGCCGACTACCTCGGCTCGCTGGCCGCCGTACGCAAGCTGGAGGTCGACGAGGTGCTGCCCGGCCACGAGTACCGCTTCCTCGAACTGGCCGAACGCGTCGACCACGTGCTGGCGCACCACGACGAGCGGCTGGCGGAGATCGAGGACGTGGTGGGCGCCGACGACGGCGTGACCTGCTGGGCCGTCGCCACGCGGCTGACCTGGTCGCGGCCCTGGGAGACGATCCCGGCGCACATGCGGCGGGCGGCCAACAACGAGACGCTGGCCCATCTGGTGTGGCTGGAGGCCGAGGGCCGGGTACGCCGGGTGGCAGGGGAGCCCGAGCTCTGGAGACGCGCCTGAGGCCGTCGGTTATCGTACTCCTACTAGAATGTTGTTCTCCTGCGCTGGAGGTTCGATGCTTCGGTTCGATGACAGGGTCGCGATCATCACGGGCGCCGGGCACGGTCTCGGCAGGGCGCACGCGCTGCTGCTCGCCGAGCGGGGCGCCAAGGTCGTCGTCAACGACCTCGGCGGCGCGCTCGACGGCACCGGCGCCTCGGCGGGTCCCGCCGCCGACGTGGTCGAGCTCATCACCAAGAACGGCGGCCAGGCCGTCGCCAACGCCGACGACGTCGCCACGCCCGAGGGGGCCAGGGCGCTCGTCCAGGCGGCCGTCGACGCGTTCGGCAAGGTCGACGTCGTCGTCAACAACGCGGGCATCCTGCGCGACAAGTCCTTCGGGAAGATGACGGTCGAGGACTTCGACTCGGTGCTGGCCGTGCACGTACGCGGCTCGTACCTGGTCAGCCAGGCCGCGTACCCGCTGATGAAGGAGGCGGGCTACGGGCGGATCGTCAACACCTCCAGCCCGGCCGGGCTGTTCGGCAACTTCGGCCAGGCCAACTACTCCACCGCCAAGATGGGCCTGGTGGGGCTGACCAAGACGCTCGCCATCGAAGGGGCGCGCAGCGGCATCAAGGCCAACGCCATCGCGCCCATCGCCTGGACCCGGATGACCGAGGCGCTGCTTCCGGCCGAGTTCGAGGCCAAGTTCACGCCGGAGCGGGTCAGCGCGCTCGTCGCCTGCCTCGTGCACGACTCGTGCGCGTCGAGCGGCGAGGTGTTCACCGTCGGCGGCGGCCGGGTGGCCCGCGTGTTCGTGGCCGAGGGGCCCGGGTGGAAGACCGACGACCTCACGCCCGAGTCCATCGCCGGCAACTGGGACGCGGTGATGGCCGAGCAGCCGTACGTGCTGACGGCCGGCGACTCGATGAAGGCCATGCTCTAGACGTCACGTGAAAGCGGCCCTCGCCCGTCCGGGCGGGGGCCGCTTTCGTGTGTACGGACGTCGGTGAAATACGGCCATAAGTCAGGCTTTGTTCGATCTTCGGCGGAAGTCGGCCTAGTTTGGGCGAATCTGCCTCTTGATTTGCCGCATCGGTGATCTTATTGTCGGCGGCATGACCCCCCAGCCGGGCTCGGCTGCCGACGTCCTGACGCTGATCAGCGCCGGGTCGGCGACCACCCGTTCCGATCTCGCGCGCCTCACCGGACTGGCCAGATCCACGATCTCCCAGCGGGTGGACGCGCTCATCGAACGCGGGCTGATCGAGGAGACCGAGAGCGGCGAGTCCACCGGCGGCCGGCCACCGCGCCAGCTCCGCCTGCACACCGAGGAGCACGCCTTCGCCGGCGTCGACCTGGGCGCCACCCACTGCCGGGTCGTCCTCATGGACATCTCGGGCAACGCGCTGGCCGAGTGCGAGGACCCGCTGGTGATCGGCGAGGGCCCCGAGAAGGTGCTCGCCCACGTCGACCAGCGGCTCGACCGCCTGCTCGGCGAGGCAGGACGCCCCCGCGCGGCGCTGCGCGCGATCGGCATCGGGGTGCCAGGCCCGGTGGAGTTCGCCACCGGCCGCCCCAACAACCCGCCGATCATGCCCGGCTGGAACGACTACCCCGTCCCCGACTACTTCGGCGGCATCGAGGTGCTGGTCGACAACGACGTCAACGTCATGGCGCTCGGCGAGCACCGCAACGCCTTCGCCACCGCGGGCCACCTGCTGTTCGTCAAGGTCGGCACCGGCATCGGCTGCGGCATCGTGGCCGACGGCAAGCTGCACAGGGGAGCCCAGGGTTCGGCCGGCGACATCGGGCACATCCGGGTCAGCGGGCACGAGGACGCCGGCTGCCGCTGCGGCAACAGCGCCTGCCTGGAGGCCGTGGCCGGCGGCGCCGCCATCGCGCGGCGGCTCACCGAGCTGGGGCTGCCCGCCGAGACCGGCGCCGACGTCGTGGCGCTCGTACAGGCCGGCAACACCCAGGCGCTGCGGCTGGTCCGGGAGGCCGGACGGCTCATCGGCGAGGTGCTGGCGAGCCTGGTCAACTTCTTCAACCCCGAGGTCATCGTCATCGGCGGCGCGCTGTCCAGGGTCCACGAACACCTCCTGGCCGGGATCAGGGAGGCGATCTACCGCAGGTCGCTGCCGCTGGCCACCCACCACCTGTCCATCACCCCCAGCCGTACGGGGATCAACGCCGCCGCGCTCGGGGCGGGCCTGCTGGCCATCGAGCACTACCTGTCACCGGACAACATCAACCGCATCGTCAACGCCTGAAAGGGAGCTCCGATGCTGGTCATGAAGGGCATCGTCAAACAGTTCCCCGGCGTGCGCGCGCTCGACGGGGTCGATCTCGACGTACGCGCGGGAGAGGTGCACTGCCTGCTCGGCCAGAACGGCGCGGGCAAGTCCACCCTGATCAAGGTGCTGGCCGGGGTGCACCAGCCGGACGAGGGCACGATCGTCTTCAACGACGCGGAGGTACGCCCGAGCAGCCCCATCGACGCCATCAGGCTCGGCTTCGCCACCATCTACCAGGAGCTCGACCTGGTCGACGGGCTCAGCGTCGCCGAGAACATCTTCCTCGGCCACGAGCACGCCCGCTTCGGCTTCGTCAACCGGCCCGCGGGCCGCCGGGCCGCCACCGAGGTGCTGCAACGGCTCGGACACGCGGAGATCCGCCCGAACATCGAGGTCGGACGGCTCTCACCGGCCGCCAAGCAGGTCGTCTCGATGGCCCGCGCGCTCTCCCACGACGCCCGCCTGATCATCATGGACGAACCCTCTGCCGCCCTCGCCCACGACGAGGTCGCCAACCTCTTCCGCATCATCCGCGAGCTCACCGCCCAGGGCGTCGCCGTCGTCTACATCTCCCACCGCCTGGAGGAGATCCGCGAGATCGGCGACCGCGTCACCGTGCTGAAGGACGGCCGTACGGTCGCGGTCGGCCTGCCCGCCCGCGAGACGCCGACGGCCCAGATCGTCTCCCTCATGACCGGCCGCAACGTCGAGTACGTCTTCCCGCCCCGCCCCACCCGCCCCCCTGGCGAGGAGGTGCTCCGCGTCGAGAACCTGAGCTCGCCCGGCGTGTTCGCGGGCGTCTCCTTCTCCGTACGCGCCGGGGAGATCGTCGGGCTGGCCGGGCTCGTCGGCAGCGGACGGTCGGAGATCCTGGAGGCCGTCTACGGGGCCCGTCCCTCCTCAGGCCGCGTCACGCTGTCGGGCAAGTCCGTACGGCGCGGCGTGGTCGGCACGGTCAAGCACGGCATGGGCCTCGCCCCCGAGGAACGCAAGGCCCAGGCCCTGCTCCTCGACCAGAGCGTCACCGCCAACATCACCCTCGGCACCCTGCCCGGGTTCGCCAGGTTCGGCTGGCTCGACCGCAAACGCGAACGCGCCGAGGCCCGGCGTCTCGCCGAACTCCTCGACATCCGCCCGCCCGACCCCGACCGCCCGATCAGGACGTTGTCGGGCGGCAACCAGCAGAAGGCCGTACTCGCCCGCTGGCTGCTCGGCGGCACCAAGCTGCTCCTGCTCGACGAGCCCACCAGGGGCGTCGACGTCGGCGCCCGCGCCGAGCTGTACGCGGTCATCCGCGACCTGGCCGAACAGGGCATCGGCGTGCTGCTGGTCTCCAGCGAGGTGCCCGAGGTGCTCGGCCTCGCCGACCGGGTGCTGGTGCTGCGCGAGGGAGCCGTCATCCACGAGGGCGACGCGACGGAGCTGGACGAGCACCGCGTACTGGACATGATCATGGAGGGGAGGGCCGCGTGATGAGCGACCCCATTGAGGCGCCCGAGCGACCCGCCGCGGGGCTCGCCCGGCCGAGAACGTCGTTGCTCGGCGGATTCGCAGAGACGCGCCACCTCGGCCTGCTGGGCGCGCTGGCGCTGCTGGTGATCGTCGGCGTCGTCACCAGGCCCGACAACTTCCCCACCGCCTCCAACCTGGTCAGCATCCTGGCCCTCGCCGCCACGATCGGCGTGATCACCGTCGGCGCCACCTTCGTCATCATCGGCGGCGGCATCGACCTGTCCGTCGGCGCGGTCATGGCGCTGGCCTCGGTGTGGGCGACCACGCTCGCCACCCAGTCCTACGGGCCCGTGGTCATGGCGATCTGCGCGATCCTCGTCGGCACCGGGGCGGGGCTGGTCAACGGGTTACTGATCGCCTACGGGCGGCTGGTGCCGTTCATCGCCACGCTCGCCATGCTGGTCGCCGCGCGCGGCCTCGCCCAGCGCATGTCCGACCGCAAGACGCAGCTCATCCAGGTCGACGGCATCGTGCAGCTGTCCACCACCCGGCTGCTCGGCATCCCGCTGCTGGTCTACGTGTTCGCCCTGGTCGTGGTGCTGGGGTGGGTCGTGCTGAACCGCACCACGTTCGGCCGCCGCACGTACGCGGTCGGGGGCAACCCCGAGGCGGCCAGGCTGGCCGGCATCGACGTACGCAGGCACACGATGCTCCTGTACGCCCTGTCCGGCTTCTGCTGCGGCGTCGCCGCGATCCTCATCATGGCCCGTACGACGACAGGCTCGTCCACCCACGGCGACCTGTACGAGCTCGACGCCATCGCCGCCGTCATCATCGGCGGCACGCTGCTCACCGGCGGCCGGGGCACGATCATCGGCTCGATCCTGGGCCTGTTGATCTTCACCCTCATCACGAACCTGTTCATCCTCAACGGCCTCAACACCAGCGACCAGCTGATCGCCAAGGGCCTGATCATCGTCGTCGCCGTCCTTCTCCAGCGGCGGAACTTGAAGGAGAGAACCACATGAGTGAGAACGTCGCGCGCAGGGGATTCCTCGTCGGCGGTGCGGTGCTGTTAGCGGCGGGCTGCACCAGCAACGAACCCGCGGCCGCCCCCTCGTCGGCCGCCCCGGCCCCCGCGCCCGCCGCCAGTGGCAACGACGAACCCGGCCAGAAGGTGACGATCGGCTTCTCCGCGCCGGCCGCCGACCACGGATGGATCGCGGCCATCGCGAAGAACGCCGAGAGCGCGGCGAAGCAGTTCACCGACGTCGACTTCAAGCCCGTCGAGCCGACCAACGACATCAACCAGCAGATCTCCGCCGTCGAGTCGCTGATCGCGGCCAAGGTGAGCGCCCTGGTCATCCTGCCCAACGACGGACAGCAGCTCAACCAGGTCGCGTTGCAGGCCACCCAGGCCGGCATCCCGGTCATCAACCTCGACCGCGTCTTCCCCGACAAGCTCGCCTACCGCACCTGGATCGGCGGCGACAACTACGGCATGGGCGTCGCGGCCGGGCATTACATCGGCAAGCAGCTCAAGGACAAGGGCGTCTCGAACCCGGTCATCGTCGAGATCCAGGGCATCGCCACGCTGCCCCTCACCCAGGACCGCAGCAAGGGCTTCGCCGACGCGCTCAAGACGTACGGGTTCAGCGTCACCGCCAAGCAGGACGCCAAGTTCACCGTCGAGACGGGAAACCAGGTGGCGACCTCGCTGCTGCAGGCGCACAAGAAGATCGACGCCATGTGGAACCACGACGACGACCAGGGCGTCGGCGTGCTCGCCGCCATCAAGGAGGCCGGCCGCGACGAGTTCGTCATGGTCGGCGGCGCCGGCTCCCTGAACGCGATGAAGGAGATCCAGTCGGGCACCTCGGTACTCAAGGCCACCGTCACCTACAGCCCCACGATGGCCTCCTCGGCCATCAAGCTCGCCAGGTTGATCGCGCAGGGCAAGGGCATGAGTGACCTCGTGGAGAACACGGTCCCGCAGTCGATCACCCTCGCGTCCGAGACCATTACCAAGGAGAACGTCGACAAGTATCTGGCGCTCGGATTCGAATCCTGATCGGGGGTTGCATGTCAGACAAGACCACCATCGGCGTGGGCATGATCGGCTACGCGTTCATGGGCCGCGTCCACTCCCAGGCCTGGCGGAGCGTCGGCGCCTTCTTCGACCTCCCGCTCGCACCGCGCATGGCGGTGCTCGCGGGCAGGTCGAAGGAGCACACCGCCGCGGCGGCCGCGCAGCTCGGCTGGGCCGACGTCGAAACGGACTGGAGAGAGCTCGTACGCCGCGACGACGTGCAGATCATCGACATCTGCACGCCGGGTGACTCGCACGCCGAGATCGCCATCGCCGCCCTGCGCGCCGGCAAGCACGTGATCTGCGAGAAGCCGCTCGCCAACACCGTCGCCGAGGCCGAGGCCATGGTCGCCGCCGCGGCGTCGGCGCCGGGCAAGAGCATGGTGGCCTTCAACTACCGGCGGGTCCCCGCGGTCGCCCTGGCCCGCCGGTACGTCGAGGAAGGCAGGCTCGGCGAGATCCGCCACGTCCGGGCGCAATACCTCCAGGACTGGATCGTGGACCCCGAGTTCCCGCTGGTCTGGCGGTTGCAGAAGGACAAGGCGGGCGCGGGCGCCCTCGGCGACATCGGGTCCCACATCGTCGACGCGGCCGAGTTCATCACCGGACAACACGTCGTCGGCGTGTCCGGGCTGACGGAGACGTTCATCAAGGAACGCCCGCTCGCGGGGGAGTCGGCCGGGCTGGGCGCCTCGCGTACCGACTCGACCGGGACGGTCACCGTCGACGACGCCGCGCTGTTCATCGGGCGGATGTCGGGCGGCGCGCTGGCCTCCTTCGAGGCCACCAGGTTCGCGACCGGGCGCAAGAACGCGATGCGCATCGAGGTCAACGGACAGCTCGGCAGCCTGGCGTTCGACTTCGAGTCCATGAACGAGCTGTGGTTCAGCTCGGGCGGGGGCGGCTTCGAGCGGATCCTGGTCACCGAGCCCGACCACCCTTACGTCGGGGCCTGGTGGCCGCCGGGACACGGGCTGGGCTACGAGCACACGTTCACGCACGAGATCAAGGACTTCCTGGAGGCCGTCGCCGACGGCAGCGATCCCACGCCGTCGTTCGCCGACGGGCTGCGGGTGCAGCGCGTGCTGGCGGCGGTGGAGCAGAGCGCGGCTGACGGCAGCCGCTACACCACGGTGGAGGAGTCATGAGACCAGTCACGCTGTTCACCGGGCAGTGGGCCGACCTGCCGTTCGAGGAGGTGTGCAGGCTGGCGGCCGAATGGGGCTACGACGGCCTGGAGATCGCCTGCTCCGGCGATCACTTCGACGTCGCCCAGGCCGTGGCCGACCCGTCCTATGTCGAGCAGAAGCGCGCCCAGCTCGACAAGCACGGGCTGAAGGTCTGGACGATCTCCAATCATCTGGTCGGGCAGGCCGTCTGCGACCACCCGATCGACGAGCGTCACAAGGCGATCCTGCCCGCGCGCATCTGGGGCTCCGGAGATCCGGAGTCCGTACGGCAGGCCGCGGCCGAGGACATGAAGAACACGGCCAGGGCCGCGGCGGCGCTCGGCGTGGACACCGTGGTCGGGTTCACCGGGTCGTCGATCTGGCACACCGTGGCCATGTTCCCGCCCGTGCCGGCTTCGATGGTCGACGCCGGCTACCAGGACTTCGCCGACCGGTGGAACCCGATCCTCGACGTGTTCGACGAGGTGGGGGTGCGGTTCGCGCACGAGATCCACCCGAGCGAGATCGCGTACGACTACTACACCACCCAGCGGACGCTGGAGGCGATCGGTCACCGGCCCGCGTTCGGGCTGAACTGGGACCCCTCGCACATGGTGTGGCAGGACCTCGACCCGGTCGCGTTCATCCTGGACTTCAAGGACCGGATCTACCACGTGGACTGCAAGGACACGCGGGTGCGGATCGGCGACGGGCGCAAGGGGCGGCTGTCGTCGCACCTGCCGTGGGCGGACATGCGGCGAGGCTGGGACTTCGTCTCGACCGGGCGCGGCGACGTGCCCTGGGAGGACTGCTTCCGGGCGCTCAACTCGATCGGGTACGACGGGCCGATCTCGATCGAGTGGGAGGACGCGGGGATGGACCGG
>JABFVJ010000294.1 GCA_013362835.1 Nonomuraea sp.
CGCCGCCCGCCTGTTCGCCGAGAAGGGCGTGGAGGCGGTCTCGATGGACGCGGTCGCCGCCGAGGCCGGGGTCGGCAAGGGCACACTGTTCCGCAGATTCGGCGACAAGTCAGGACTCGCGGTGGCGTTGCTGGACGCCCGCGAACGCGACCTTCAGCGACGCGTCCTGTCCGGCCCGCCGCCCCTCGGCCCCGGCGCCCCCGCCCCCGACCGCCTGACCGCCTTCGTCACCGCCTACCTCGACTACCTCTACGCCCACCTCGACCTGGTACGCATGTCCGAGACGGCCAGCCCCGGCGCCCGCTACCGCATCGGCGCCTACCGCTTCTGGCACCGCCACCTGGCGATCCTGCTCGGTGAGGCCCGCCCGGACGGCGACGCCGACGTGCTGGCCCACACCCTGCTGGCCGCGATGGGCGCCGAGGCCGCCGGCGTCCTGCGCGACGAGTACGGCCGCGACCGCGCCGTGGCGGGCGTCACCGCTCTCGCCGCCGCGCTCGCGAACCCGCGCTGAGCCCTGCCGAACCCGGTCTCGACTCGGCGAACCCGACCCCGACTCGGCGGACCCGGTCTCGGCTCAGCGGACCCGGTCCGGACTCACGCGGAGGCGGGGACCCGCCGCCGCGACTCCGGCACGATCATCGGCGTGCCCGACTGCGGGTCCTCGATGATCGAGCAGCGCAGGTCGAACACCTCGTGCACGAGCTCGGAGGTGACGATCCCGGCCGGGTCGCCCTCGGCGACGATCTTCCCGGCCCGCATCACGATCAGGTGGGTGGCGTACCGGCAGGCCTGGTTGAGGTCGTGCAGCACGGCCACCATGGTCCGGCCGGCCTCGTGCAGGTCGGCGCAGAGGTCGAGCACCTCGATCTGGTGGGAGATGTCCAGGAACGTGGTCGGCTCGTCCAGCAGCAGGATCGGCGTCTCCTGCGCCAGCGCCATGGCCAGCCACACCCGCTGCCGCTGCCCGCCGGACAGCTCGTCCACGATGCGGTCGGCCAGCTCGGCGACGTCGGTCGCGCGCATGGCCTCGGCCACCGCCGCCTCGTCGGCCTTCGACCACTGCCGCATGAGCCGCTGGTGCGGGTACCGGCCGCGGGCCACCAGGTCGGCCACGCTGATCCCGTCCGGCACGATCGAGCTCTGCGGCAGCAGGCCGAGCCGGCGCGCCACCTCCTTCGACGGCAGCGCGGTGATCACGCTGCCGTCCAGGTGCACGGCGCCCGTCCTGGGCTTGAGCATCCTGGCCAGCGCGCGCAG
The DNA here is from genome assembly GCA_013362835.1 of Nonomuraea sp. The sequence goes on from JABFVJ010000294.1 coordinate 1,261, forward strand.
CAGGGTGGACTTGCCGCACGCGTTCGGGCCGATGATCACGGTGAAGGACCGGTCGGGGATCGCCACGTCGAGCTCGGTGGCCACCACGCGCTGGTCGTAGGCGAGGGTCAGGTCGGTTCCCGAAAGGCGGGTGTCGGCCATCAGTGGCGGTCCTTTCGCAGGAGCAGGGCGAGGTACGTGCCGCCGACGGCGGCGGTGACCACCCCGACGGGAAGCTGGGTCGGGGCGAGCAGCCGCTGCGCGACCAGGTCGGAGGCGGTCAGCAGCACGGCTCCCATCAGCGCCGACGCGCCGATGGTGACGCCGGGGGAGCGGGTGAGCCGGCGGGCGATCTGCGGGGCGGCCAGCGCGACGAAGACGACCGGCCCGGCCGCCGCGGTGGCGACGCCGGTCAGCAGCACCCCGGCGGCGATGGCCACGGCCCGTACGGCCTCGACGTTGACGCCCATGGCCTTGGCCGCGTCGTCGCCCATCTCGATCATCCGCATCGGCCGCGCGATCAGCGCGCACACGGGCAGCAGCACGACCAGCGCCAGGCCGACCGGCAGCGCGTGGTTCCAACCGCGCCCGCCGAGGCTGCCGGTGAGCCAGGCGCCCGCGGTGGCCGCGTCGTTGATGTTGGCCCGGGTCAGCAGGTAGTTGTTGACCGCCAGCAGCAGCGTGTTCGCGCCGATGCCGACCAGCACGAGCCGGTAGCCCTGCACGCCGCGCCGGAAGGCGAGCGCGTAGACCAGGAGCGCGGTGACCACGCAGCCGGCGAGGGCGCCGCCCGCGATCGTCATGGCCGAGCCGCCCGCGACCACGGCGATGATCCCGCCGGTCGAGGCGCCGGCGGTGAAGCCGATGAAGTCGGGGCTGCCCAGGGGGTTCTTGGTGAGGCTCTGGAAGATCGCGCCACCCGCCCCGAACGCGGCCCCGACCAGCAGCCCGGTGACCACCCTGGGGGCGCGCAGCTTGCTCACGATCAGCTCGGCGACCGGGGTGCCCTGGCCGAACAGCGCCTTGAGGATGTCGGGCACCGAGACGGTGAACTCGCCGGTCGCGATGGCCGCCACGGCGACCGCGCAGCCGACGGCGGCGAGGGCCGCGCAGGCGATCAGGGAGCGGGGCGCGAGCCGTACGGACCAGGCGCCGAATCGAAGGGTCACAGCGCCGCCACCCGCCTGCGCCTGGCCAGCAGGATGAAGATCGGCGCGCCGATCACCGCCCACACGATGCCCACCTGCACCTCTCCGGGACGCGCGATCAGCCGCCCGATCACGTCGGCCCCCAGCAGCAGCACCGGCGCGGCCAGCGCCGAGTACGGCAGCACCCACCGCTGGTCGCCGCCCACCAGCGCGCGCACGGCGTGCGGCACGACCAGGCCGACGAACCACAGCGGCCCGGCCGCCGCCGTCGCGGCCCCGCACAGCAGCGTGACGGCCACGCCGGTGAGGATCCGCGTCCTGCCGACGGCCACGCCGAGCGAGCGCCCGGCGTCGTCGCCGAGCGAGAGCATGTTGAGCGGCCTGGCCAGCGACAGCCCGAGCACCAGCCCCGCGACCATGAACGGCGCGAGCCGTACCAGCGTGTCCGCGCTCTGCCCGGCCAGCGAGCCGGTCAGCCAGAAGCGCAACCGGTCGAAGGTCTGCTGGTCCATCCGCAGGATCGCCGAGGCCACCGCCGTGAACACCATGCCGAGGGCGACTCCGGCCAGCGCGAGGCGTACCGGGCTGGAGCCCGAGCGGCCGGCCGAGGCCAGCGCGTAGACCACGACGGAGGCCAGCGCGGCGCCGCCGAAGGCGAACCAGACGTAGAGGGCGGGGTCGGTGAGCCCGAACAGGCCGAGCGCCAGCGTGACGCCGAGCGCGGCGCCCTCGTTGATGCCGAGCAGCCCGGGGTCGGCCAGCGGGTTGCGGGTCAGGCTCTGGATGAGCGCCCCCGCGAGGCCCAGGGTCGCGCCGACGCCGATGCCGAGCAGCGTACGCGGGATGCGCAGCTCGCGGATGACGACGTGGTCGCTGGAGCCGTCGGGGGCGAACAGCGCGTCGACGACCGTGGAGAACGGCATCGACCGCGCCCCCAGCGCCACGCTCGCGATGGCCACGAGTGCCAGCACTCCCGCGGTCACCAGCAGCCCGGTGACCAGCAGCGAGGGGGGTCTGCCCCGCCTGCCTTCCGCGGCGTCGGCCGTCCGCTCAGCCGTGTCCTCAGCCGGGCGCACCCGACCCCCTCTCGTCGCAACCAAACTTAGGCAAGGCTAATCTAATGGCCTTGCAAGAAGGCAAGCCTAACCTTAGGAGAGAGACATGTCGGGACCGGTACTCGCGCGCAGGGGCTTCCTGGCCGCCACGGCAGGCCTCGCGGCGGCCCTGACACTGTCGGCCTGCGGCGGTGGCACCGAGGCGACGAGCGGTGGCGGCGCCTCCGCCGCGCCCGCCTCCTCCGCCGCCGCGCAGAGCTGGACGTTCACCGACGACCGCGACAAGAAGCTGGAGCTGCCCAAGCGCCCGGCGAGGATCGTCGCCCAGGTCGGCTCGGCCGCCGCGCTGTGGGACTTCGGCGTGCGCCCGGTCGCCGTCTTCGGCCCGCACAAGCTCGCCGACGGCTCCAGGGACCCGCAGGTCGGCAACGTCGACATCACCAAGGTCGAGGGCCTCGGCAACGTCTGGGACGAGTTCAACGTCGAGAAGTACATCTCGCTCCAGCCCGACCTGCTGGTCAGCAACATGTACGAGAAGGGCACCCTCTGGTACGTCCCGGAGAAGTCCAAGGACACCATCGAGCAGGTCGCCCCCACCGCCGGCATCATGCTCACCGGCAAGAGCGCCACCGACGTCATCGGCAAGTACGAGGAGCTCGCCAAGTCGCTCGGCGCCGACCTGCAGGGCGTTCCCGAGGCCAAGGCCCGCGTGGAGGCCGCGACCAAGGAGCTCGCCGGGTTCAAGGACCTCAAGATCCTCATGATGTCCGGCGGCGCCGACGCCATGTGGGTCGTCAACCCGCCCGAGTACCCCGACATCGTGCACCTCACCGCCAACGGCCTGGACATCGTCAAGCCGGACAAGGTGGACGAGGGCGGCTTCTTCCAGACCCTGAGCTGGGAGAACGCCGACACCTACGACGCCGACGTGATCCTCTACGACACCCGCACCCAGTCGCTCAAGCCCGAGGAGATGATGAAGAAGCCCACCTTCGCCAAGCTCCCCGCGGTCAAGGCCGGGCAGCTCTACCCGTGGCGCGCCGAGGCCCCCTTCAGCTACCAGGGCTACGCGTCGTTCCTGGAGGAGCTGGTGTCGAACCTGAAGAAGGCGAAGAAGCTCTAGTAGGCTCCGCGCACCTCGATGATCTCGGCGAGGGGGAACTCCAGGTAGTCGCCTGCCTCCTCGCACCAGGCGTCGAGCGCGCCGCCGCGCAGCTCGCCGTGGCTGATCGTGGCCGTCAGGCCGTCGGCCAGGGTGATGGCCGCGCGCACGCCCCGGTCGACGACGAAGCCGAGCAGCGACTGCTGGGCGGTCGGCAGCCTGGTGGCCATCCTGCCGATGATGGCCCAGGTGCGGCCGTGCTTCTCGGCCTCGTCCCGGCCGGCCGCGACCAGGCGGCGGGCGTGCTCGTGCGGGTCGGGCGCGGGCTCGGCGATCATGTGGGGCGGCGCCTGCAGCCCCGAGCCGCCGGGGAACTCCGACAGCTCGGCCACCTGCCCGCCGGGCAGCAGGATCAGCTTGCCGTTGTGGGGCTCCTCGGCCCTGACCCGGTGAATGGTGATCTCGCCGGTGTCGGAGACGGGCACGGGGGAGTAGCCGTGCTCGCGCAGCGCGGCGAGGGTGCGCTCGGCCGGCGCGGCGCTGACCAGCACCGTGGGGGCCAGCAGCCGCAGGCCGAGCCGGGCCAGCCGCCGGTGGCCGGCGATCTCGGCGAGCAGCCCGGTGTCGCTCGCCTGCACGACGCAGCCGACCGTGGTGACCGTGACCTCGCCGTGGCGGCGCGCGGTGTCGCGCACCAGGTATTCGAGCGGCTGCGGGATCGTGCCGACCGCGGCCAGCTCGTCGAGCAGCTCGTCGGCGTCGTAGCCGTGGTCGAGGGCGCCGCGCACGCTCTCGGTGGTGAAACGCCACACCGAGGCCGCGCCGCGCGACTCGCGCTCGGCCACCCGGTCGAGCAGCGCCGCCAGCTCGGCCGACGGCGGCCCGGTCACGACCGCGGTCAGGTCGGGCCCGAACAGGGCGCTCCTGCGTACGCTGGCCAGCGCCCTGGTGGACGCCTCGGCCAGCACCGGATCGTGCTCGACCTGGGGGACGGCGTCGTCGTTCTCGTCGCCGGGGCCCGCGGTCAGCCCGGCCAGAGCGCGGCCGAGGTCGGTGAGCGCGCCGTTGGCCAGCAGGCCGAGCAGCGTGGCCTCGTCGAGCACGGCGGGCGCGCACTCGGCCAGCAGCTCCTGGTCGAGCAGCGGGGCGTGCCAGTGGACGTTGCGCACCAGGCTGTCGCGGTCGGCGAAGGCGGTGCCCGCGGGCAGGTGGGCGAGCGCCGACAGCACCGCCCTGCGCACCCTGGCCACCGCGCTGCCCGACGGGTCGTCGCCGAGCACGGTGGCGTACTTGCCGTCGACCTTGCGCAGGGACGAGCGTTCCATCCGCCACCACGCCGACAGCAGCACGCGCAGCCGGGCCGAGCCCTCGTCGAGGCGCCAGCGGTCGAACCGGTCGGTGGGGATCATGCCGCCCGACTGCTCGTCCCAGGCCAGCAGCCTGGCCACCGCGCAGACCTCCAGCAGCAGCCGGGTCTCGTCCTCGTCGCAGCCGGTCTCCTTGGCCACCCTGCGCACCTCGCGCACACCGACGCCGCCGGTCTTGAGCAGCGGCAGCGGCGTCTTGGAGGTGTTGTCGAGCAGGGCCGCGCAGCGCTCGACCACGTGCGGGGCGGCCAGCGTCATCAGGTGGTCGACCTCTTCGGGGTCGACCGGGATCGAGGCCACCTCGGGCGCCTCGGGCTGGAAGGGCGGGTGGTAGCCGGGGCCGCGCAGGCACAGCGCCACCTCGCGGGAGATCTCGGCGACGTGCCAGCTCGGGCGGAAGAGCAGGCCGTGGTCGGCGCACCACTTCTCGGGGGCGCCGGGGGTGACGAACGCGCCGCCGTCGACGTCGCGTACGGGACCGTCCCAGGCGAAGCGGCCGAGCAGCGCGCGCGTGCCCTCGGGAGCGGCGGACACCAGGAGCTCCAGGCCCTCGGGGTCGGACAGCACCTCGATGACGCGGGCGATCGTGCGCCGCTTGTTGCCGTGGCCGGGGACGCCGAGCGCGCGGGCGAGCGCGCGCAGCGCGTCGTTGCTGATCGTCCAGGAGTTGAGGTAGTGCTCCAGCGGCTCGCCCAGGCCGAGCGGGGCCGACCACCAGCGGGCGACGCCCTCGGCCAGGTGGATCACGCCGTCGGGGTCGGGCCAGGCCAGCGCGTGGTCGCACAGGTGGTCGAGCCAGGGGATCACCTCGCCGGCCGGCACCCCGAGGAAGGCCGCGAGGCCGTCGGACGTCGGACGGCTCATGGTCAGACCGGCCTCGGCCAGCTGGAGGGCGGGCAGCGGCAGGCCGCGCATGGCCTCCATGACCGCGAAGCCGTTGCCCAGGCGCTGGGCCAGCGTGTCGAGCCGCCGCGGCCAGGGCGGCGCGATGGCGTCGGGCCTGTTGGCCAGGATGCGGGCAAGCCTGTTTTCGTCGAGTGTTCGCAGCCAGCCGAGCAGGTGATCTTCCATCTGTCAGCACTCTCATGGGGTCGCGTGGGACTCACCGTGAGCCATGACCATCCACGGTAATGCAGATCACCCCCGGTCAGGAGAGGACTGCCCAGACGATCTTCCCGTGGGGCGCGAGTGCCGACCAACCCCATCGGAGGCTGAGCGATTCGACGATGTGGAGACCGAGGCCGCCGGTGTCAAGGGGGCCAGGGTATCGCAGCACGGGCACCGAGGAGCCTGGATCGGTGAACGCGCTGGTGACGAGCGGGCCGCGGCGGACGAGTGACATGTGCACCGGGCGCTGGCAGCGGGGCTCGTCGAGGCGCAGGCCGTGGCGCAGGGCGTTGGTCGCGAGCTCGGAGACCACCAGCTCCATGTTCTCGACCAGCTCGCCGAGACCCCAGCCGGCCAGGGCTCCCGCGGTGAAGCTGCGCGCGGAGTGGACCGAGGACGCGGTGGGCGGGAGCACGAACGTGGCGCTCGCGGACGGGCCGGTGGCCAGGAGATCGCGAGCCGCGTCCGGCCACCAGCCGACAGGCGGCCACCAGTCGAACGTGGTCCACTGGCCGTGCGCCGTGGTGGATTGCACAGTGATCATTCTGCGCCAAACTCTCGTGCAGGTGCAAGAGCGAATGCACGTGCAGACACCTGTTGCAACCGCTACGGTTCTCCTCAAGTGGTCAATATGGGGGAAAGGGGATCTTGTCCGCGGCCCATGATCTTTCGGCCGCTAAGTGACAGACTGTGTCTTCAAGGAAACGACACAAGGAGCAGCGCGTGTCCATTGATCCGCCCGGTTCTGGCTCGACCGTTCGGCGCATCATGCTGGGTGCGAGTCTCAGGCGCCTGCGTGAGGCCTGCGGGCTCGACCGCGGCCAGGCCGGATTCCACATCCGGGCGTCCGAATCCAAGATCAGCCGCATGGAGCTCGGGCGCGTCGGATTCAAGACACGCGACGTGGAAGACCTGCTCACCCTGTACGGCGTCGTCGACGATGCCGAACGCCGTGCCCTGCTGGAGATGGTACGCGAGGCCAACACCCCCGGGTGGTGGCACAAGTACTCGGCCGAGCTGCCTTCGTGGTTCACGACGTACGTGGGCCTGGAGGAGGCCGCGAGCGTGATCCGCACGTACGAGGTGCAGTTCGTGCCCGGCCTGCTGCAGACGGCCGCGTACGCGCGATCGGTCTTCAAGCTGGGCAACCCCGACGCGAGTCCGGAGAAGATCGAGCGCCGCGTGCACATGCGCATGCAGCGCCAGGAGCGCTTCACCCAGAAGGACGGCCCCCGACTGTGGGCGGTCATCGACGAGGCGGCGCTCAAGCGGACCATCGGCGGGCGAGAGGTCATGTCCGAACAGCTCCAGCATCTGCTGGAAGTCGCCGCTCTTCCCAACATCACCCTCCAGGTGATGCCCTTCAGGTTCGGCAAGCACGCCGCTGAAGGGGGCGCGTTCAGCATCTTGCGGTTTCCCGAGTCCGACCTGTCGGACGTTGTCTACGTCGAGCAGCTCTGGGGTGCCCTGTACCTGGACAAACGTGAGGACATCGACCCGTACCTCACCGCCATGGAGCAACTGTGCGTGGAAAGCACCACGCCAGGGGGCACCGTCGAGCTCATCGGCGGTCTTCTCAGAAAGATGTAGATGAACCACACCTACAACGGCATGCCCGCGGCCGACCTGACCCAGGTCGCCTGGCGCAAGAGCCGCTACAGCAACTCGCAGGGCAACTGCGTGGAGCTCGCGGAGCTTCCCGACGGAGGGATCGCGGTCCGCAACTCGCGCTTCCCCGACGGCCCTGCCCTCATCTATACCCGCGACGAGATCCGGGCCCTGGTGCTCGGGGTGAAGGACGGAGAGTTCGACGGACTGCTCGTGTAACAACGTGTTCACCTCCGGCGCGCCCGCTTAACGGGGGCGCGCCGGAGGCGTAACCGGGGGAGACCTTCCCCAGGTCAGGATGGCGGACATGCTCGACCAGATGACTCTGTATCCGATCGCCGACGACGTGCTGTTCGCGCCGGGCGGCAAGGTCGTGATCCGCACGTACGGCGTCGCGCCCGCCGGCGCCTCGGTCTCCTACCGCACGTGGGTGACCGGCATCCGCGACCAGCCCCGCTACTGGCACTGGGGCCACTTCGAGGACGCGGCCTCCGGTCACCGCCGCGTGCTGGAGTGGCTCACCGGGCGGGGGCCGCAACCTTCCCAGGCGCCGGTCTGATCGCTATCCTCATGCCAAGCAAATGCTTGGTAGAGGAGGCGTGGTGCGGCGCGCGATCCACCTGCTCGAAGAGGTCGACTTCCGGCCCATGAACTCCAGGCGCCCCCTGGAGTACCTGACCTGGCTGACCCGCTACAAGCGCGAGGACGAGACCCGCACCGCGCCCGCCCTGACCTCCGGCACGTCCATCAGGTCCCGCGAGATCGACCTCGTCGGCGCCTTCTACGCCGTGGGCATCACCGGACACCCCCAGTTCAAGGCCGTCACGCTCTGGGACTGCCACGGCGGATGGGACGGCGGCTGGCGGCAGATGATGGGCATCTACCAGGGCGTCGACCAGCGCCTGTTCCTGTCCGACATCGACGACCTGCGCTTCTCCGCCTTCTCCAGGCCGCTCGGCGCCGCGCCGGGCTGCCCACCACTCGGTGCGGCGCCCGCCGCCGAGTTCTACCTGGTCGAGAGCGCCCGCGTACGCCCCGGCGCCGCCCTCGACTACCTGGAGGCCGTCCGCACGGAACGCGCCCCGCTCCTCGCCGAGCACGGCCACACCCTGACCGGCCTGTACGAGGTCCTGTTCTGCGACACCGAGGCGGTCACCCTGTGGGCCGTCTCCCTGGACGACCATCTGGCCACCCAGCGCGCCCGCGACGCCGCCCTGGGCCTGGACGACGAGGTCGATCCCGACCCCCGGCTGCTCGACTGGGGGAAGCGGGCTCGCGACTACCTCGAAGGCCCCTGGCGCGAGACGCTGCTCGCGCCGTTTCCCGGCAGCCGTCTGGCGCCCGCGCCGCCGCCGGGTTAGCGTCGGCTGCGGAGGCAGCCATGACGGACTCGTACCTCTCCAACGGGCAGAGCGCGGACGATCACGTCGCCTCGTGCCCGGAGTGCGGCGCGGCCATCGCGCTGGTGGGCCGGCCGGAGACGGC
>JABFVJ010000421.1 GCA_013362835.1 Nonomuraea sp.
GTCCTACGGGGTCGCGGTCACGCTCGCCGCCGCGCTGGGCCTCCTGGTGGTCGGCGCGGGCGTCGCCCTCATCAGGAACGACGCCCGCCGCGCGGACCCCTTGACCGGCCCTGACACGTAGGACCTACTTGGCGGGCTCCAGCACGTCGAGCCCCACGTACGGGCGCAGGGCCTGGGGGACCACCACGGAGCCGTCGGCCTGCTGGTGGTTCTCCAGGATCGCGACGATCCACCGGGTCGTCGCGAGCGTGCCGTTGAGCGTGGCCAGATGTTGCGGCTTGCCGTCCTTGTCCCGGAAGCGGACGGCGAGCCTGCGGGCCTGGAACTGGGTGCAGTTGGAGGTCGAGGTCAGCTCGCGGTAGCGGCCCTGCGTGGGGATCCACGCCTCGCAGTCGAACTTCCGCGCCGCCGACATCCCGAGATCGCCCGCCGCCGTGTCGATGATCCGGTAAGGGACCTCGATCTTGGCCAGCATCTCCTTCTCCCAGGCGAGCAGCCGCTGGTGCTCCTCGTGCGCGTCCTCGGGACGGACGTAGGAGAACATCTCCACCTTGTCGAACTGGTGGACCCTGATGATGCCCCTGGTGTCCTTGCCGTAGGAGCCGGCCTCGCGGCGGAAGCACGACGACCAGCCCGCGTAGCGCAGCGGCAGCTCGTCGGCGCTCACGATCTCGTTGGCGTGGTAGCCCGCGAGCGCCACCTCCGACGTGCCGACCAGGTAGAGGTCGTCCTCGGGGAGGCGGTAGATCTCCTTGTCGTGCGCCACGTGGAAGCCGGTGCCCTGCATGGTCTCCGGCTTGACCAGCACCGGCGTGATCATCGGGGTGAACCCGGCCTCGATCGCCTGCTGCATGGCCATGTTCAGCAGGCCGAGCTGCAGGCGGGCGCCGACGCCCTTGAGGAAGAAGAACCGCGAGCCGGACACCTTGGCGCCCCGCTCCATGTCGATCGCGCCGAGCGCCTCGCCCAGTTCCAGGTGGTCCTTCGGCTCGAAGTCGAACGTGCGCGGCTCCCCGTGGGTCTCCAGCACGACGTAGTCGTCCTCGCCGCCGGGAGGGGCGCCCTCCTCGACGATGTTGGGCACGGCCTGCATGAGCTCGTCGAGCTCGGCGCCCAGCTTCTCCGCCTCGGCCTCGGCGGCCTTGACCTGGCTCGCGAGATCCTTGGCCCGCTGCAGCAGCGCGGCCTTCTCCTCGCCCTGCGCCTTGGAGACCGACTTGCCCATGCTCTTTTGCTCAGCGCGCATCGACTCGAACGAGGTCAGCGCGGATCGGCGGCGCTCGTCGAGGTCGAGCAGCGTGTCGACGACGGAGTCGTCCTCACCGCGGGCACGCTGCGACGCCCGTAGCCGGTCGGGATCCTCACGAAGGGTACGCAGGTCAATCACAAGGAAAAGGCTACCGGCGTACGGCCGCCGCCCGCCCCCCGATTAGCACGCGGCGCACCACGATCGAAACCGGCTCACGGTGGATTCGCGCCGGCCGGGTCAGACGCGGCCGGCCCTGACGCGCGCCAGCCAGTCGGCCGCCTCGGCGAACTCGCCGTCGGCCGTACCCCGCTTGATCTGCGGCGCGACGCCGTCGGCCCGCGGATAGCTGCCGAGGAAACGCACCTCGCCGCAGATCCGGTGAAGCCCGGCGATGGCCTCGCCGACCCGCGCGTCGGCGACGTGGCCCTCGAAGTCGAAATGGAAGAAGTAGCGCCCGATGCCGTCGCCGGTCGGCCGCGACTCGATGCGCGTCAGGTTGACCCCGCGCACGGAGAACTCGGTCAGCATCTCCAGCAGCGCGCCCGGGTGGTCGTCGGCGAGGAAGACCACCAGCGTGGTGCGGTCGGACCCGGTCGGCTCAGGCAGCGGCCCAGGACGGCTCACCTTGATGAACCTGGTCACCGTGTCGGACCTGTCGCCGATGTCGACGGCCAGCTCGACCAGCCCGTAGTGCTCGCCCGCGATGCGCGCGGCGATGGCCGCGTCGTACGGCGAGCCGGGCAGCGAGACCTCCTGGGCCGCGGCCGCCGTCGAGGGCGCGGCGATCACCACGGCGTCGGGCAGCTCGCGGGAGATGTAGGCGCGGCACTGGGTGATGGCCGCGGGGTGGGTGTAGACCCGCTTGATGTGCACGATCTCGGTATCGGGCCTGGCCAGCAGCGAGAACTGGACCGGGAGCAGCAGCTCGGCGGTGATCATCAACGGCTCGCCCCAGGCGAACTCGTCGAGCGTCGTGGTGATCGCGCCCTCGATCGAGTTCTCCAGCGGCACGACGGCGCCGTCGGCCTCGCCGGAGCGGGCGGCGTTGAGCGCGGCGCTCACCGTGGCGCAGGGCAG
>JABFVJ010000374.1 GCA_013362835.1 Nonomuraea sp.
ACCACCCCAACCACACCAACGCCGCCGACGCCCACTACCACCAGTTGCGCGACGACGTGATCGAGGGCGGCAAGCTGCCGTACGCGGGCGGCGCCATCGCGGTGCCGGAGGGTCCCGGCCTCGGCGTCACCCTCGACCGGGACCGCGTCGCCCGCTACGCCGAGCTCTACCGGGAGACCGGCGGCTACCCCTACGACCGCGACCCCGGCCGCCCCGGCTGGTACGCCACCGTCCCGAACGAACGTTTCGCCGACCCCACGATCTCGGTGGACATCACCCCATAATTGGGCGTTATGTCCGACGATGTGCAGAGAACCCCGCCCGCCGACCACCTCGTCACCACCCGGCACACCCTGCCGACCGGCCAGGGGTACACCGCGACCACCGGAACCATGGTGGTCCGCGAGGAGGTGTTCACGGACGGCACGTTCGCCGGCCACCGCCCGAAGGCCGAGGTGTTCCTCACCTCCTACACCCTCGACGGCGCCGACCCTCTGACCAGGCCGATCACGTTCGCCTTCAACGGAGGCCCCGGCTCGTCCAGCGTGTGGCTGCACCTCGGCGTGCTCGGCCCGCGCCGGGTCGTGATGGGCGACGCGGGCGCCCTGCTGCCTCCGCCGTACGCGCTGGCCGACAACGACGAGACCCTGCTGAAGGTGAGCGACCTGGTCGTCATCGACCCGATCTCCACCGGCTACTCGCGGGCCGCCGAGGGGGAGAAGGCCGAGCCGTACCACGGGTTCACCGGCGACCTGGAGTCGATCGGCGAGGTGATCAGGCTGTGGACGACCAGGAACGGCCGCTGGATGTCGCCGAAGTTCCTGGCCGGGGAGTCGTACGGCACGGTCAGGGCGGCCGGCCTGGCCGACCACCTGCAGTCGCGGTACGGCATGTACCTCAACGGCCTGATGCTGATCTCCTCGGTGCTCGACTTCGCGACCGTGGACTTCAACGAGGGCAACGACCTGGCCTACGCCCTCTATCTGCCGACCTATGCCGCCATCGCGCACTATCACGGGCTACATGGGGACCGGCCGCTCGCCGACGTGCTGCGCGAGGCCGAGGAGTTCGCCGCCCGCGACTACCCCTGGGCCCTGGCCCGCGGCAACCGCCTCACCGCCGATGAGCGCGCCGCCGCGGTGTCCAGGATCGCCGCGCTGTCCGGGCTCGCCGAGGACTACGTGGACCGCGTGGACCTGCGCATCGAGCACGTACGCTTCTTCACCGAGCTGCTGCGCGACCGCCGATTGACCGTCGGCAGGCTCGACGGCCGCTTCACCGGCTGGGAGGCCGACGCCGGCCGCGAACGTTTCACCGCCGACCCCAGCATGAACGCGATCACCGGCCCGTACAGCGCCGCGCTCAACCACTACCTGCGGACCGAGCTCGGCTACGCCAACGACCTGCCCTACGAGATCCTCACCTCCCGCGTGCAGCCGTGGTCGTACAAGGAGTTCGAGGGCGCGCACGTCATCGTGACCGACCGGCTCGGCGCGGCCATGCGCGCCAACCCGCACCTGCGCGTGCACGTCGCCTGCGGCTACCACGACGGCGCGACGCCGTACTTCGCCGCCGAGCACGCCTTCGCGCACCTGCCGGTGCCCGCCGAACTCGCCGCCAACGTCGAGTTCAGGTACTACGAGGCCGGCCACATGATGTACGTGCACGAGCCGACCAGGCTGCGCCAGTCAGCCGACCTCGCGGCCTTCGTGCGCGGACACCAGGCGTGAGGCGCGCTCCAGCCGCTGCCGCAGGTTCGCGGTGAGCGCGTCGAACCGGTCCCCGTTGTCCCGGACGAGCGCGCGCTGCAGCTCGGAGTCGGCCGCGAACCAGGCCGCGACCAGCCCCGACGACCACTTGCACGTCGTGTCGGCGACCGCCGTCTGCTTCTCCTCCTCGGTCACGTGGGGTTTGTCCAGGTCCCAGCGGGAGTCGGCGATGGCCGCCTCGGGAGCCGGGTAGGAGTGTCCCGCCTGGCTCATGCACGACTGCCAGCGCTTGACCGCCGCGACCACCTTGGGGGCCTTGGCGGCCTGTTCCAGGGTGAGCGAGTCCTGGAGGCCCAGCCACGGCCAGTCCGCCTTCCGCGTGCCGCCGTCCAGCTCCGAGGAGGCGCGGTCGAGGCAGCCGCGGTCGGCCGCGGTGCCGTACAGGCGGTGGCGGGTGCGCTTGGGCAGCTTGGCGGCCCAGGCGGCGCTGGTGTCCGGGGACGAGGGTCTGGCCAGGTGGTAGCCGTACCGCTGGGCCGCGTCGGTGTCGACGACCCCGTAGCGGCGGGAGTTGCCGGGGTCGATCGCGGCGAGCTCGGCGGCGGTCTCGGCGGGCGGGGTGACGGTGAGGCCGCGGCGGCTCATGCACCGTACGACCAGGTGGTTGTGGGCGTTGCCCAGGACGGCCCGCTGCTCGGGAGTCGGCTTGTACGCGTCGAACGGCAGCACGAGCTGCGACACCGAGGTCACGCCCGCGGGGGCCCGTTCCGGCACGCGCACCTCGGTCGCGCAGGCCGCCGCGGACAGCAGCAGCGTGCCCGCGAGGAGTCCGCGCCAGCCGGTTTCCGGTGGCCACGCCCGGAAACCGGCACTCCCGTTATAGCTCAGCGGCACCAGATGTCGATCGAGCTGGTGCGGTTGTTGCCGACGGCGTTGTTCGCGAGGTAACCGTCGTTGGAGTTGTGGGTGAAGGTGCTGTGCGCACCGGTGTAACCGGCGTGCTGCCAGAGGGTGGCGCTGCAGCCGATGCGGTTCCTGACCGAGCTGGTCTCGTTGTCCATGCTGTGCCAGCTGTTGCTGAAGTCCCAGTTCAGCCAGTTGTTGTCGGCCAGGTTGGAGTCGTCGGCCGTGAAGTCGCGCCAGTGGTCGGCCTGGCCGCGGTTGTAGTCGAAGCCGGCGTACAGGCAGACGCGGCCGCCGTAGCAGGTCGAACGGGGGCTGGCCACCGCGGCGGCAGCGGGGACGACCACGCTGAACAGCGTGGCGGCTGCGACGATGGCGGCGGCCTTTTTGGTGAGCCTCACAGGTGTCTCCTCGGAATGTGAGTCGTTTTTCGAACCCGTAACCTAGCGTGCTGGATCAAACGCGAAGCGTTAAGACTCGCCGATCCTGAAGTTCGCGCTAATCACGTTCTTCCAGCACGCCGAGACCCTGGTTATCAGGCTCACCACCTGGCGGTTCGGCGCATTGACGCAACGCTTGCCAGTACCGGGAAACGACTGGAGACTTAATCGACCTATTCCGGGAGCGCCGCCGGATTTCTCGCCAGCAGGCCGCCGTCCACGCGATGCTCGGCGCCGGTGATGAACGACGAGCGCGAGCTCGCGAGGAACGCCACCAGCTCGGCCACCTCCTCCGGCCGGCCCACCCGGCCGAGCGGATGGGCCCTGCCCCACTGGGCCACCTGCTCCTCCTGCGACAGCTCGCCGCGCCACAGGTCGGCCGCCCAGCGCAGCATGGGGGTGTCGACCGAGCCGGGGCAGACCACGTTGACCCTGATCCCGTCGGGCGCGTGGTCGAGCGCCATGGCCCTGGTCAGGCCGTTCAGGGCGGCCTTGCTCGCGGTGTAGGCGGCCACCTGCGCCTGCGAGGAGAACGCCTGCACCGACGACATGACCACGATCGAGCCGCCGCCGCGCGCCCTGAGCCTCGGCACGGCCGCCTTGCAGGTCAGGTAGACGCCCTTGAGGTTGACGTCCATGACCTCGTCCCAGACGTCCTCGGGGGTGTCCTCGACCGTGCCGTAACGCTGCACGCCGGCGCAGGTGACGACGATGTCGAGGCCGCCGTGCCGGGCGACGGCCAGGTCGACCAGGTCGCGCATGTCGCCGGCCCGGCGCACGTCGGCGAGCACGCCGGTCACGTGCTCGCTGTCGAACGCCGCGTCCTTGTCCACGCCGCAGAACACCACGTTCGCGCCGCCGTCGGCGAGCCGGTCGACGACCGCCCGCCCGATGCCCGTCGACCCGCCGGTGACCAGTGCGACCTTGCCCTCGAACTCGTTCACGCCAGAACCTCCGCGCGCCACTTCAACACCTTCGTCTCGTACGGTCCCAAGGACAGGGCCGTGCCGTTGGCCACGGCGGCGGCCAGCCCGTCGGTCGGCATGCTGGAGAACGGTTCGAGCCCCACCGTGTAGACCCGCCCCCACCAGGGGTAGCCGGTGGACGCGCCGAGCTCCTGCCACATCCACAGGTAGGGGAGGAGCGCCGCATCCCACTCCACCCGCATACCGATATCCCCCGAAATTTCGTACCAACCCGCAGTGAAGCCGGTGAGGTAGACGATGTCGCTCGGCCCGCCCCGCTCGGGCACCACGCTCAGATCCGTCTCCCCGCCCCCGTCGGCGGGCACGACCGGCCACCGCCACGGCCCGCCGGGCCGCACCCGCCGCCCGGCCGGGTTGATCGGGCTCGCGTGCGGGATCACCCGCACCCCTTCGGGCAGCCGGATCCGCGCCCCCGCCCGCAGGAACGGCAGGCCGTAGACGATGTGCTGCCCCCACATGGCGTGCAGCGCGAGGTCGGCCTCGTTGGTCGCCCGTCCCTCGACCTCCAGCGCGGCCGTCCCCGACCGCAGCCTGAAGACCTTCTCCAGCCGGTACGGCAACCGCCGCGCCCGTACGCTCAGCCGCACCGCGACCTCCTCCTCGGAGTCGGCCACGACCTCGCACGACCACGGCAGCCCGGCGACCTCCCCGTGCTGGGCGAGCCGCGCGCCCCGGTACTCGCTGGGCGCGCCGCCGTTGGGGAAGACCTCCTGCCAGCCGCCCTCGTAGTGGTCGACGAACTGGGCGACGTCGTCGGCCGCGCCGTGGCGGTGGTCGCGCGGGTCGCGCAGGCCCTGCGGGGAGAGCCAGACGAAGTCGGTGTCGGTCGGCTTGTGCAGGAACTCGACCACGTCACCGCCCTTGTCCGGCACGACGGTCACGCGCAGCCGCTCGTTCTCCAGCGTGACCGCCCGCAGCCCGTCGATCGCCGACTCGCGCAGGCGCGCCGCCCAGTTGCGCCTCACCCGAACGTCACGTCCAGGAATCGGGGCCGGTAGATGGACACGTCGCGGTAGTGGTCGGTGTTGACGAAGCTGTTGACGTTGTAGGAGACGACGAGCCCTTCGCCCGACACGTCGGGGTGGGCGTGGGCGTTGTAGGTGAAAATGTTCCCGCCGGTCTCGGGGGTCGTGTAGACGTGCTGTTTCCCGGTGAACGGGCCCCACGGGGAGCACGAGGAGTAGGCCACGATGTTGGGGCTGAGGACCTCGGTCGTGTCATGCGTGATCAGGACATATCCGGATCCGATCCGGGTGACGCTGTACTCGTTCGCCACCCCGCCCATGACGCGGGCCGAGTCCGTCTCGTCGGGCGACCAGGTGCCGTCGGCCGTCCTGAACTCCCAGTCGCCCAGCAGGCTCTGACCCCGGACCCTGGCGACGTGCATGTACTTGGCCGAGCCGAGGTCCTCGACGCCGTACACGTACGTGTAACCGCCGTCCTTGAGGAGGCCGGACGCCCAGGAGACGCCGTGGCCCGACGGGAGGTCGTGCACGCTGATCGGCTGGTCGAGGCGGCCGGGGGCGAACCTGGCCACCACGTTCCCGTGCCAGCGCCAGTCCCACGCGCCGGGGCCGAAGCGCTCGTACTCCTGGTAGGTGACCTCGACGATCCCGCCCGCCAGCGTCGCGTCACCGGCCCAGAACCAGTGCTTGTCGTCGCGCGGCGGCATGACGGCCTCGGGCTCGGCGGCGGTGCCGTCGTGGATCGTGGACAGGCGGCCGTCCCGCTCGACCGCGAAGGAGTTGTTCAGGAAGACGGTCGTGCCGCCCTCCTCGACGACGGGCGGCCGGGAGCCGTCGGGATCGACCCGGCCGAGGAAGGTGTCGGAGAACACCCAGAGCTCGCGGCCGTTCGGCAGCCTGACCGAGTAGGTGCCGTCGGCTCCCGTCCAGTCGTCGAGGCGGCTGTTGTCGTTGCCGTACGAGGTGAACAGGCTGGTCAGCCGGGCGTCCACGGTCGCGCCCCGTACGGTCGGGGCGCACGGGGAGGGCGGCCCCAGCGGCTGGACCGCGCTCAGCGAGGGCGGCACGGGCTTCGGCGGGGAGGCCCACGCCTGCCCGGGGACGGCGACCAGGCCGAGCGCCGCGACGGCGAGGGGGAGGAGTAAGGAGCGGAATCGTGTCATCAGCGGTTCCTAGGGCTGGGGGAGTCCCTACAGTTCTAGTCATTAGATCACTTGCTGTCCAGGGTCCGTGAAAACCTGGTGCCACCGCCGGAACCCGCCGGGTACCCTGCCCGGATGGGCCACGTCGAAGTAGGACATCTGACTTACGTGCTGCCCGACGGGCGGCCCCTGCTCAACGACGTCTCCTTCCGGATCGGCGACGGAGTCAAGGCCGCGCTCGTCGGGCCCAACGGCGCGGGCAAGACCACGCTGATGCGGCTGATCGCCGGCGACCTGCAGCCGGTCGAGGGCGGCGTGACCAGCTCCGGCGGGCTCGGCGTGATGCGCCAGTTCATCGGCAGCGTGCGCGACGGGAGCAACGTCCGCGACCTGCTGCTCGGCGTCGCCCCGCCGGCCGTGCGCCAGGCGGCCGAGCGGCTCGACGCGGCCGAGCTGGTGATGATGGAGCGCGACGACGAGAAGGCGCAGATGCGCTACGCGCAGGCCATCAGCGACTACACCGACGCGGGCGGCTACGACATCGAGGTGCTCTGGGACACGTGCACGGTGTCCGCGCTCGGCGTCCCGTACGACCGGGTGAAATATCGCGACGTGGCCACCCTGTCCGGCGGCGAGCAGAAGCGGCTCGTCCTGGAGGCGCTGCTGCGCGGCCCCGACCAGACGCTGCTGCTCGACGAGCCCGACAACTACCTCGACGTGCCCGGCAAGGAGTGGCTGGAGCAGCAGCTCAGGGAGACGTCCAAGACCGTGCTGCTGGTCAGCCACGACCGCCAGCTCCTCGCCAACGCCGCCGACCGCATCGTCACGGTCGAGTCCGGCAACATCTGGATCCACGGCGGCGGCTTCACCTCCTACAGCGAGGCCCGCAAGGCCCGCAACGAGCGCCTCGACGAGCTGCGCAGGCGCTGGGACGAGGAGCACGCCAAGCTCAAGGCCCTGGTCAACATGCTCAAGAACAAGGCCAGGTACAACGACGGCATGGCCGCCCCCTACCACGCGGCCCAGACGCGGCTGCGCAAGTTCGAGGAGGCGGGCCCGCCCGAGCAGGCCCCCGGCGACCAGAACATCAAGATGCGCCTGCGCGGCGGGCGCACCGGCAAGCGCGCGGTCATCTGCGAGGGCCTGGAGCTGACCGGCCTCATGCGCCCGTTCGACCTGGAGATCTGGTACGGCGAGCGCGTCGCCGTCCTCGGCTCCAACGGCTCGGGCAAGTCCCACTACCTGCGCCTGCTGGCCGGCGAGCCGGTCGCGCACAGCGGCGTGGCCAGGCTCGGCGCCCGCGTCGTGCCAGGACATTTCGCCCAGACCCACGCCCGCCCCGACCTGCTCGGCCGCACGCCCGTCGAGATCGTGATGAGCGAGCACGCCAGGCTCAAGAACGAGGCCATGAAGACGCTGGCCCGCTACGAGCTGGCCGGGCTGGTCGCCGAGCAGCGGTTCGACACGCTGTCGGGCGGCCAGCAGGCCCGCCTGCAGATCCTGCTGCTGGAGCTGTCGGGCGCGACGCTGCTGCTGCTCGACGAGCCGACCGACAACCTCGACCTGGCCAGCGCCGAAGCGCTGCAGGTGGGCCTCGACGCGTTCGACGGCACGGTCATGGCGGTCACCCACGACCGCTGGTTCGCCGCCGACTTCGACCGCTTCCTGGTCTTCGGCTCCGACGGCACGGTCTACGAGTCGCCCGAGCCGGTCTGGGACGAGACCAGGGTGGTCCGCAGGCGTTAAAGAGTTGGTACGCCCGGCGCGTGTCATCGCCGGGCCGTGCCCATGCACGGGTTATCACGGCAAAGTGATCCCGCGTAGCCGAACCGTCAGCCTCCTCGCACTCGGGGCGATCTGCCTCGCCGGTTGTTCAAGCGAGGACCAGCCAACCCAATCGCTCAAGCCGCTCGTTCTCAAGGAGCAGGTCTCGAACATCGCCAAGTCCTCCGACGGTTACGCCGTCAACTGGGCGGGCGTGCTCAGCAACGCCAACCCGTGGCACTTCGGCGAGCACGTGGTGGCCACCATCGTGGGCCGCGACGCCGCGGGCACCGAGGTGGTGCGCATGGACCAGCCGCTCGACGCCGTGCCGCCGGGCGGCTCCCTGGCCTTCACCGGCCAGGCGTCCACGGCCGAGAAACCGGTCAAGGTGACCATCCAGTACCGTCCCGCGCAGTGGCGGCCCGCGGCGCGGATCGCGTCGGCGTTCCAGCGGTTCCCGATTTCGCGCGTCCAGACATTGCGCCAAAAAGACGGCTCGTACCTTATTACGGGCTATGTCGGGAATCCGTATCAATTGCCGGCGAGCAGCCTGGTCGTGAACGCCCTGCTCCGCGACGAGACGGGCAAACTGCTCGCCGGCGGCAGCACGTTCGTGGACGACGTGAAGGCGGGAAGCCCGCCCCGGTTCATCCTCACCGTGGCCGGACTGCCCAAGGGCGCCAAGGTCGACAGGACCGAAGTCACCGCCAGGACCTGGGGATCCACCGGCCGGCCGTACGAGGAGCTGGCGATGGGCGGAGCGCTCCCGGTGCACACGGTCAAGCCCACGACCGAGCCGTTCGCGGTGGACCGGGGCAGCGAGGCGATGCCAGGGGTAAAACAATAACGGCATTTATCGTGGTTTAGTGGTATCGAATGCAGAGGGCCTTGGTAGACAAGCGGCGGAACCGGTAGAACTACTAGTTACCGATCCATTACCTTCGGTCACATGAATGACCGCGTTCTGGTGGAGGCACTCCGCGCCCGCGATCCAGGAGCCCTCGCCGCTCTCTACGACACGCACGCGGAGAGCGTCTACCGCTACTGCTGGTCCCTCCTTCTCGACACCGACAGCGCCCAGGTGGCCCTGCGCGACACGCTGATCGCCGCCGAGGCGCACGCGGGCGCCCTGTCCCAGCCCGACAGGCTCCGCGTCTGGCTGCTCGCGCTCGCCAGGATCGAATGCCTGCGGCGCAGGATGGCCGCGCCGCCCGCCGCCGGCGAGGCCCTGACCGAGGCGCCGCCGCCGGACGACCCGGCCGACGCCGACCTGCGCGTCATGGCCTGGAACGCCGTCCTGAGCCTGCCCGCCGCCGACCGCGAGCTGCTGGAGCTCGCGACCAGGCACGAGCTGCCGCCCGCCGACCTGGCCCAGGTGCTCACCATCCCGGCGCGCCAGGTCGAGCAGGCGCAGGAGCAGGCGCGCGAGCACCTGGCCGACGCCGTCACCGCCGAGATATTGGCCCACAAAGGCCCCTACGACTGCCCGGCGCGGGCCCGCATCCTCGCCGGGTTCTCCGGCGACCTGACCCGCGAGATGCGCGGGCACCTGGTCAGGCACCTGGCCCGCTGCGAGGTCTGCGCCCCCCACCGCGACCGCCAGGTCTCGCCCGCCAAGGTCTTCGAGCTGCTGCCCGCCGCCGCGCTCCCCGACGCGCTCCGCATCAGGGTCATGAGCTGCTTCATCGACCCCGAGCTGCTGCCCTACCGCCGCTACGTCGCCAGGCGCACGGCCTCGCTGGACGCCGCCGGGTTTCCCGTTTCCGCGCGGCAGCCTGCTCGGCGGTGGCCTCAGGCGGTGGCGGGCGCGCTGGCGGCGGTCGCGACCGTGGTGGCGATAGCGGTGATCTTCAGCCAGTTCGGCAAGGAGAACGGCGGCCTCGCGGGGGTCGCGACGGCCGCCTTCCCCGCCACGGGCGAGCCGCCCGGCATCAGGCTGCCCTGGCGGTCCGAGCCCCAGGACGTGCCGTTGACCGTCGAGCCCATCCGCGACGATCCGGGCGCCGAGCCGTTCGGCATGCTCGGCTCGACCGCGCCGGTGCCGCCTCCGGCGCTCGTGCCGACGTACGCGCCGGTGTCTCCCGGCCGTACGGCCGGTCCGGCGGCTCCCCGTCCGCAGCCGACGCCGCCGCCGGACGAGCCGCCCACGGGCCGCCCCGGCGGGCCGCCGTACGGCGAACCG
>JABFVJ010000024.1 GCA_013362835.1 Nonomuraea sp.
GCGGGCGGCCCGCTCCCCGGCCCGGGGCTCGGCGCCCAGGGCGAGCGCGGCCCGCTGTACGCCGGCCCCGTCGCTGCCCTTGAGCCCCGCGGCGCCGCCCAGCCCGGCGACCGGGTTGACCACCAACCCGACCGACCCGGCCGCCCCGCCGCCCCTCACTCCGGCCGTCATCGCTCAGGCGCCCGCGGACAGGTGCTTGCGCACGTAGGCCCGCCAGGTGGGCGCCCACTGCTTGGGATCGTCGAGCGACGTCGCGTCGATCTTGTGCACGCTCTGGTTGTACGGCGCCCCCTTGACGAACTCCGGATCCCGCCGCGCCTCCGAGGCGACGTGCTCCAGGATGGCCGCGTACTCGTCGAGGTCCTCCCGCGAGTACGACTCCGTCGGCTCCAGCGTGAACGGCTCGGGCACCACGTACGGGTGGTGGCTGGTCCAGTAGTGCACCCCGAAGTCGGCGGCCCGCACCCCGATCTCCTCCGAGTGCACCCCCGTCTCCTCCGACAGCTCCTGCCAGGAGTAACGCACCTGCTCGATCCGCCGCTGGTCCCACGGCGCGGACGCCCCGGGGATCCGGAGCACCTTGTGCATGAGGTAGTTGTTGTTCAGCGCCGCCGTCTCGGCCACCTCGCGCAGCCCTTCGGCGCCCATGGCCATGATCCAGGCGTAGGCGCGCACGATGTTCGGCGTGACGCCGAGGAACGGCCTGATCTTCCCGACCGTCCGGGCGGGCGTCTCCAGCCCGTACGACGTGCCGTCGAAGGACACCACGGGCCCCGGCAGGAACGGCTCCAGCTCGGGCGAGACGCCGCAGGCGCCGGCCGCCGGGCCGCCGCAGGCGTGCGGCGTGGAGAACGTCTTGTGCAGGTTGAAGTGGCACAGGTCGAACCCGGCGTCGCGGGCCCTGGTGATGCCGAGGATGCCGTTGGCGTTGGCCTGGTCGTAGCAGGCCAGGCCGCCGACCGAGTGCACCAGGTCCACGAACTCCCTGATCCGGGAGTTGTAGATGCCGGTGTCCTCCGGGTTGGTGATCATCAGGGCGGCGGTGCGGGGGCCGACGGCGGCGCGCAGGGCCTCGAGGTCGGGCAGGCCGTTCGCGTCCGGCATGAGGGTGATCACCTCGTACCCGGCGGTCTTGGCGCAGGCCGCGTTCGACGGGTGGGAGAACATCGTGGTGATGACCTGGTCGCGGTGCCCTTCGCCGCGCGCGGCGTGGTAGGCCCGGATCATGGCGATATTGGCGTAGATGGCCGCGGAGCCCGATCCGGGCTGCAGCGACACGCGGGACATGCCGGAGATCTCCGCCAGCATGCGCTCAAGCCGCCAGTAGATCTCCAGCACGCCCTGCACGGTCTCCTCGTGCTGCAGCGGGTGCAGCTCGGCGACCGCGTTCGCGAACTGGTCGTTGACCTTCGGGCTGTACTTCATCGTGCAGGTGCCCTGGCCGACGTCGATGTTGAGGTCGACGCCCAGGTTCTCCTGCGACAGCCGCAGGTAGTGCCGCAGCACGTGGAGCTGCGACATCTCGGGCAGTTTGGGCGGGGTGTCCCGCCGTACCCCTTCGGGCAGCTCGACCTTCGGCGCGCCCGGCTCGGGCACGGCGATGCCGCGCCGGCCGGCGCCGGTCAGCTCGAAGATGATCGGCTCGTCCCAGCGCGCCTGGTGGAAGCGGCGCAGCGGCGGCTTCGGCGCCACCGGCAGCTCCGCGAAGGACTCGGCTCCGTGCCCGCTCATGCCTGCACAACCTCCCGTACGGCTGCCGCGAGCCGGTCGATGTCGTCGATGGTGTGGCGCTCGGTCACGCAGACCAGCACCGTGCGCCCGTCCAGCGGGACGCCGCCGTAGATGCCGCGTTCGCGCAGCCCGGCGAGCAGCGCCGCCGCGTCGGGCACCTCGATCGCGAACTCCCGGAAGTGCGCCGCTCCCTCGTGCAGGACGGTGACCGACGAGGCCAGGGCGTTCATGGCGTACCGGGTGCGGGCGAGGACGGTCTCGCCGAGCTCCTTCATGCCCTGGGGGCCCATGAGCGCGAGGTAGACCCCGGCCGTGATGCCCCACAGGGCGGCGGCGGTGCCCACCCATTCCTTGCCCTCCTCGCGCAGGGCGAAGGAGGTGCGGTCGTAGAAGACGTCGCCGAAGCCGTACTCGCCGGGGACCTTCGTCGGCGCGATGCCGAACAGGCGCGAGGGGAACTCGGCGACCAGCCGCTCGTCGTCCTGGGTGGCGATGTAGCCGGCGTGGCCGCCGCCGTAGTTCTGGTGGATGCCGAGCGACTGGATGTCGCCGCAGGCGATGTCGGCGCCGTAGGAGGCGGGCGGGGCGAGCACGCCCAGCGAGATGGGGTCGGCGCTCACGACGAGCAGCGCGCCGCAGGCGTGCGCGAGATCGGCCAGCTCGCGGCCGCGGGTCTCGACGACGCCGTAGACGTTCGGGGTCTCCAGGTAGAGGGCGGCGTAGGAGTCGTCGAGGGAGATCTCCCCCATCTCCCCGTTCGCGGCGACCGGCGCGAGTTCGACCGTGATGCCGGGGGCGAGGAAGTCACGCAGCTTGCTCAGCTTGTCGGCGCTCACCGCCCCGCTGACCAGCACCTTCGACCGGCCGGTGTAGCGGCAGGCCATGCGCAGGGCGGTGCCGGACGCCTGGAAGCCGTCGTAGGTGGGGACGTTGACGACGTCCATCTCCAGCAGCTCGCCCATCATGCTGACGTACTCGAACAGGGCCTGGAAACGGCCGTGGTCCTCGTACGGCTCCCCCGCGTACGCGGTCAGGAACTCGCTCCTGGAGTTGACCTCGTCGCAGACGGCGGGCACGTGGTGCGGGTAGCAGCCGTGGCCGAGAAAGCTCAGGGCCTCCTCGGTGTCGACGTTCCTGCCGAACAGCCCCTTCATGTGGCGCACCAGGTCGCGCTCGGCCGTGAACGGCGCCGGCAGGTCGAGCGGCCGGTCGAGCCGCAGGTCGGCGGGGATGTCGGCGTAGAACTCCTCGACGCTCGACACGCCGATCGCGGCGAGCATCTCGGCTCGTACGCCCGGCTCGGCGTTGGGTATGTACGGGTGCGTCACTTGTCTCCTTCGATCCTGAGCACGACGGCGTCGCGGGGGCCCAGCTCGACCCGGCCCCGCATCCGGGCCCCGGTGAGCAGGTCGGTCCCGTGGCACGGGAGCGTGACCGGCCGCGGGGCGGTGGTGTGGTTGAGGAGGAAGAGGTGGCCGCCCCTCCTGACGGCCTCCACGCCCTCGGGCACGTCGATTCGCTCGATGCCGTCCAGCAGCGGTTCCAGCACCGGCGTCACGTCGTCGAGCAAGCATCCGACGTAGGTGGCGTTCCCCTTGCGGGTGACGGCGGGCAGGCCGTCGAGGTCGCCGCCCTCGAACAGCGCGACCGGCTCGGCGCCGTCCAGCCTGATCCACTCGGCCCACGTACGGGCCGCGCCCACGCCGGTCTTCTGCACGACCCCGTCCGCGAGCGGCCAGAACTCCTCCACGGCGACGCCGAGCAGGTCACGCAGCGGGCCGGGGGCGCCGCCGGGATGCACCTGGTCGGACTCGTCCACCACGCCGCTGAACGGCCCGACGACGAGCCTGCCCTCGTACGCCTCCAGCGCCTTGGCCTGCTCGGCCGTGCACAGGTACAGGTTCGGGGCGATGACCAGCTCGTACGGCGACAGGTCGCGGCCCGGCGGCGTCAGGTCCACGGCGATGCCCCTGGCGTGCAGCGGGGCGTACCAGGCGAGGAGCAGGTCCTTCAGCCTGAGCCGGTTCGACGGCATGGACTCGGGGGCCTCCAGGGCCCACCAGCTCGGCCAGTCGAGCACCAGCGCGACCTGGGCGCGGGTGTTCCCGCCCGCGACCTCGGCCAGGCGGCGCAGGTCGGCGCCGAGCGCGAGGGTGTCCCGCCAGCCGCGCGTGTCCGTGCCGCCGTGCGGGAGCAGCGCCGAGTGGAACTTCTCGGGGCCGTACCTGGCCTGGCGCCACTGGAAGAACAGGACGCCGTCGGAGCCGTGGGCGAGCGCCTGGAGGCTGTGCAGGCGCATCATGCCGGGCGGCTTCGGCACGTTCACCTCGCGCCAGGACACCGCCGAGGGCGCGGACTCCAGCAGCAGCCACGGGCCCCGCCTGAGCGAGCGCATGAGGTCGTAGCTCAGCGCGACCTGCACGTGGGAGGCCGGGTCGGCGGGGTCGGGGTAGGCGTCGTCGCTCACGACGTCCTCGGCGGCGGCCCACGTCCAGTAGTCGAGGCCGTGCAGGATGCTCATGAAGTTCGTGGTGACCGGGACGTCGGGCGTGACCGCGCGCAGCGCCGCCTTCTCGGCCAGGAACAGCTCCAGGAGCGCGTCGCTGCAGAAGCGCCGCCAGTCGAGGAGCTGGGCGGGGTTGACCGGGCCCGGCGCGGTCCTCGGGGGCTCGATCTGGTCGAAACCGGTGTAGTGCTGGCCCCAGCAGGAGGTGCCCCACGCGGCGTTCAGCGCGTGGACGGTCTCGTACCGCCGTTCCAGCCAGCGGCGGAAGTGGCGGGCGGACTCGGGGCAGAAGCACTCCAGGGTGTGGTCGGCGTACTCGTTGCCGATGTGCCACAGGGCCAGCGCGGGGTGCTCGCCGTAGCGCTCGGCCATGGCGGTGGCCAGGCGTACGGCGTGCTCGCGGAAGACCGGCGAGCTCGGGCAGTAGCCCTGCCGCGAGCCGAACTCCAGCCGCACGCCGTCGGCGTCGACCGGCATCAGCTCGGGGTGCTCGCGCACCAGCCAGGGCGGCGGGGTGGCGGTCGCGGTGGCGAGGTCGGCCGCGATCCCGTGCTCGTGCAGCAGACCGAGCACCCGGTCGAGCCACCCGAAGTCGTACGCC
The DNA here is from genome assembly GCA_013362835.1 of Nonomuraea sp. The sequence goes on from JABFVJ010000024.1 coordinate 4,839, forward strand.
CCCCGCTCGGGCTCCAGCCTCGACCAGGAGAACACCGCGACGGTCACCAGGTTGACCCCGGCCTCGGCCATGAGCCGCACGTCCTCGGCCCACACCTCCTCCGGCCACTGCTCGGGGTTGTAGTCCCCGCCGAACAGCAGCCCCGGTATCCGGGTCAGCCCCACACGAACTCCTTGATCACGTGACATGTAATATTTTGTATGCCGAATTCATAGTGCAGTATTTTGCATGACGTCAAGGGTTAAAATCGGATGACCTTAGAGAGGGAGTGCCATGCCGATCGAGCGGCGACCGCTGCGTGAGCAGATCAGGGAAGAGCTACTGAGCAGGCTCGATCGAGGCGACTTCGCCGCCGGCACCGACATCAACGAGGCCGCCCTGGCCGCCGACCTGGGCGTCAGCCGCACTCCCCTGCGCGAGGCGCTGATCACGCTCGCCGGCGAAGGCGTGCTGGAGAGCAACCAGGGGCGCGGGTTCCGGTTCGCGCCGGTGAGCAGGCGGGAGTTCAGGGAGCTGTGCGAGATCGTCGCCGCCCTGGAGGCGCTCGCCCTCGACTGCTCCGACCCCGGCCACCTCCGCGAGATCGCCCCCGACCTGCTGAAACTGGCCAAAGACTTCCCCGACGACGTCGCCGAGCAGCAGGTCATAGAGCGTCACGACGACGAGTGGCACGACCTGCTGCTGAGCGGCTGCCGCAACGAACGCCTGCTCGACCTCATCACCAGCGTCAAGGCCGGCATGCGCCGCTACGCCCACCTGCTCGCCGGCGACGACGCGCCCCTGGAGCGCGAGGCCGCCGAGCACCGGCACATCGCCGAGTCCCTTCTCGCCGGCGACCTGCCCCAGGCGGCCCAGGCCCTGCGCGACAACTGGATCAACGGGATGGAACGGATGATGTCGCGGATCCCGTGACCCCGACGGAATAGTTGAAAACTAAACCGGGTTGCATGGGGCACATCCGCTGGAAGGAGCGACATGCCCGCCGTAACCGTTGAGAACCCGCTCACCCTCCCGCGCCTGCCCGAGCCCGTGGCCGGGGCGCCGGAGCGCAAGGTGCTCGCCGTGGAGACCGCGCCCAGCGGCTTCGAGGGCGAGGGCTTCCCCGTACGCCGGGCGCTCGCGGCGATCAAGCCCGAGTATCTGGACCCGTTCGTGATGATGGACCAGATGGGCGAGGTCGACTACGCGGCGGGCGAGCCCAAGGGCACGCCGTGGCACCCGCACCGCGGCTTCGAGACCGTCACGTACATGATCGACGGGGTGATGGACCACCTCGACTCCAACGGCGGCGGCGGCACGATCACCAACGGCGACACCCAGTGGATGACCGCCGGCGCGGGCATTCTCCACAAGGAGGCGCCGCCGGAGTGGCTCGTGCAGCAGGGCGGGCTGTTCCACGGCATCCAGCTCTGGGTCAACCTCCCGGGCGCCAAGAAGATGATCGCGCCGAAGTACCAGGACATCGGCCGCTCCAGCGTCGCGCTGCTGAGCAGCCATGACGGAGGCGCGCTGGTCCGCCTGATCGCGGGCGACCTCGCGGGCAACTCCGGCCCCGGCAGCACCCAGACGCCGATCACGCTGCTGCACGCCACGATCAGCCCCGGCGCGCGGCTGACGATGCCGTGGCGCAAGGACTTCAACGCCCTGGCGTACGTGCTGTCGGGGCGCGGCACGGCCGGCGCCGAGCGGCGGCCCCTGCACGGCGGGCAGCTCGCGGTCTTCGACGGCTTCGGCAACCGGCCGGGGCTGACCACCGAGGGCGCGAGCCTCACGATCACGGCCAAGGACACTCTCGACGTGATCGTGCTGGGCGGCGAGCCGATCGGCGAGCCCGTGGCCCATTACGGCCCGTTCGTCATGAACACCCGCGCCGAGCTGGCCCAGGCGTTCGAGGACTTCCAGGCCGGCCGCCTCGGCACGATCCCGGCCGGACACTCCTGACCCCTCCCGAGAATCCGCATCCTGATCCTCGTTTTATGGTAGACCTTCATCATGAAGGACGTACATAAATTTGACAGGGAGCCGGACGGCTCACTCTTCGACCCCCGGGCCAGAGCGGCCATGACCGGGTTCGCGGGCGGCGACACGCTGCCCTTCGAGGCCGCGGCGGCCGTGCGTACGGCGTTCCAGGCCGTCGAGCGCATGCGCGCCCATGGCAGCGAGGGGCGCGGCCTCAGCTCGGGCGCGATGGACATCCTGCTGCGCCTGAGCACGGCGGACGGCGGGGTCGGCATCGGCGAGCTGGCCCAGGCGGCGGGCGTGAGCTCGCGCAACGTCACCGGCCTCGTCGACACCCTCGAACGCGACGGCCTGGCGCGCCGGGTCCAGGACAGCCGGGACAGGCGTTCGGTGCTGGCCGAGATCACGCCGGACGGGCGGGCCTGGATCGAGGCGTTCCGCAAGCCGTCCCAGATGGCGATGCGGGCGCTCTTCCACGGGTTCTCCGACGCCGAGCTGACCGCGTTGCGACACCTGAGCCTGCGGCTGGCCGACAACCAGCAGCGGCTCGCGGCCCACCTGGAGGGACGATGACGAGCACCCGCGAGGTGGTCCGCGGCTACCACGAGGCCAGGTTCCGCGGCGACGTGGCGAGCGCCGCCGCGCTGATCGGGGAGGGGTTCAGCTTCAGGAGCCCGTTCATCGCCTCCGACGACCCCGCCGGCCACCTGGCCGGCATCGAGGGCTTCGTGGGCGTGGTGACCGGCGTCGACCTGATCAGCGAGCTGTACGGCGACGCGGAGGCGACCCTCGTCTACGACGTGCACACGGCGACGCCCGCCGGGACGCAGCGTACGGCCGAGCACTTCAGGCTCGGCCCCGACGGGAAGATCCGCACCATCATGCTGATCTTCGACGCCGCGCCCTGGCAGCCGATGGCCTCGGTGATCAGCTGATCGGCAGGGCGGCGGCGGTCTGGCGCCAGATCCTGCCGTCCCTGACGACCAGCGTGCCGAACGTCGTGACCCGGTTGCCGCCGATCGTCATGACCGCGCTGTAGAAGATCACGTCGTCCTCGATCCGGAGCGACGTGATCTCCTCCACCTTGGGTCCGGCCGCCAGGTAGGCGGTGAACAGCTCCCTGATCTCGGCCGCTCCCCTGGCGGCGCGGTCGAAGCGGACGACCATGGCGTCGTCGTGGTACTGGGCGAGCAGGGCCGCGAGGTCGCCGTCGGCGATGGCGGCGAGCTGGCGGTCGAACAGTTCCTTGGTCACGATGCGCCTTCCGGGGAGGGGCGGAGCAGGTCGTAGGCCACCTGCGCGGCTCCGTACAGGAGGATGAGGGGGAGCGCCGCCGCGACGGGCAGCGCGGACGTGGCGAGGGTGAGCGCGGCGGCGGCGAGGCGGATCGCGCCCGCCCGCCGCTCGGCCGAGCACAGGTGCTGCAGGCCCAGCACGGCGAACACCAGCGCGGCGGGCACGCCGACCGACCAGCTCGTGCCCGACGGGTGCGTGAGCGCGTGCTCGATCCCGATGCCGAACGCCACCAGGCCCAGCGAGAGCGGCAGGTGGGAGTAGACCCACACCTGCCCGGCGAGCCGGGTGCGCAGCACGACGGACTCGTCGATGTGCCCGAAGTACAGCCACCAGAAGGCCATCGCGATGGCCACCCCGGCCAGGGCGATCAGCAGGACGGCCGGGGTGACGTCGTGGCCCTTCAGCCCGGTGACGACGGCCGCGACCACCTCGCCGAGCACGATCACGACGAACAGCCCGAACCGCTCCGGCAGATGCTCGCTCTGCGGCGGCAGCCTGCTCTGGTGCCGCCGGCTCAGCAGCGGGGTCGCGAGGTCGATCACGAGCGCGACGGCCCAGAACGCGTACCGCTGCGGCGGGTCGACGGCGAGCGAGGCGAGCCAGATGGCGGCGGCGACGGTGAACCCGGCCGCGTAGCGGACGGTCAGCGGCCTGGCCTCGGTCACGTGGCGGCCCGCTCTGACGTAGGCCACCACCAGCAGGATCCGGGCCGCGGCGTAGGAGAGCGCGAACAGCGCGGAACGCTCCTGGATGTCGCTCACGCTCGCCGCCATCGTGGCCACGGCCAGGATCTGCGGCAGCGCGAGCAGGCGGTGGCTGACGTCGTCGGTGTCGAACCTGTTGGCGTAGAAGACGTAGCCGGCCCACGACCACCAGACCGGCACGAACAGGCCGACGAAGGTGAGGACGCGGCCGAGGTCGGCGCCGCCGGCCAGCACGTCGGCCAGCTCGGCGACCGCGACGACGAAGACGAGGTCGTACAGTAGCTCCAGCCAGGTGGCCCGGCGGTGCGCTTGCTCGAACAGCCGCAAGCGGGGCGGCTGCCACTGGCGGCTGCTCATGACGGGGACCTCCACTATGTAATTGTGTAATTATGCACCCTTCCGGGCGACGTGGGATCAGTGCAGCGTCAGGCAGGCCACGCGCGGGCCCGCGTCACCCGCCCGCGGGCCGGACTTCTTGGTCGCGTGGGCGTGGATCACCAGGGACTTCGGCAGGGCGGCGGGGTCGAGCCGCCAGGCGTTGCGGGCCGTCGAACGGCCGGCGCCCGTCTCGTCGGTGGTGACGTCGAGCCAGACCTCGCTGTCCGCGTTCGCGTGGCCGGGGTCGTGCTGGTAGTGCCCGCCCGCGTCGTCGGAGTCGGCGCCGCACGGGGAGGTGTGCAGGTGGGCGCCGTAGTGGTGGCGCGGCAGGAAGCCCTCGACGACCAGGGACGTACGGGTCGTCTGGCCGGTGGACTCGGCGGAGAGGCTGGCCTGGGCGCCGTCGGGGGCGAGGCGGCGGTCGTAGGCGATGGCCGCGGTGTCGTCGGAGGTGAACTCGCCGCCCCCGGAGACGGCGACCTCGCCCGCCGGGCTCGGTTTCGTGATCTCCTGCAGCGGCGCGGGCGGCCCGGCGCAGGCGGCCGTGAGCAGGACGAGCAGGAGTGCGGGCACGCGCATGAGGACTCCCCGTAGAGCTGGCGAGAGGCCACCACTCTAGTGAGTAGCCGTCCGGCTACGGGTTGTGTTCGGCGAATCCCTACGTCGCGTCGTGCCGCGCGGCGATCTCGTCGATCAGGGCGGCCAGCGTGAAGTCGAGCTCGGTCAGGCCGCCCTGGTCGTGCGTGGTCAGGGCCAGGTGGAGGGTGCGCCAGCGGATGTCGATGTCGGGGTGGTGGCCGAGCTCCTCGGCCTTCACCGCGATCTCGTCGACGATCCGGATGGCGGCCGGGAAGTCGGGCGCGTCGAGCGTGCGCCTGATCTCCTCCCCCTCGCGCCGCCACCCGGGCAGGTCCTT
>JABFVJ010000328.1 GCA_013362835.1 Nonomuraea sp.
CGGACGCGGGCACCGCCACCGAGACGGTGACGAGCGCGGCGAGCAGGCGGTTCCTGAACGAGGCCATGGGGACGGTCCTTCCGACGCGGGGATGGCACCGAAGGTAGGGATCGCCTCTCGTAACCGGCTTCCCGCTGGAGGGTGCGCTCTCGGCGTAGCTCGGAGGTATGACATTCGCCCTTAGCGGTGCTAAATTAGCGGCGCTAAGGAGGCGCGTCATGCTCACGGTGACATCCGCGGACGGGACCGGCGTCCAGGTGATCGACGAAGGGCGAGGGCCGGTCGTCCTCGTCCTGCACGCGGGGCTCGACGACGGCACCCAGTGGGGGCGGGTCGCGCGGCTGCTGGCGGCCCGCTACCGGGTCGTCCGCGTCCACCGCCGCCAATACCGGCTGGACCTCGCCCCGCCCGCCACCATGGCCGAGGAGGCGGCGGACGTCGCGGCGGTCGCGGCGGCGCTCGGCGAGCCGGTGCTGCTCGTCGGCCACTCCTCCGGCGGCGTGGCCGCGCTGGAGTCGCTGCTCGCCGCGCCGGAAGCCATCGCGGGCGCGGTCCTGTACGAGCCGCCCGTCCCGCTCGGCCCCTCGCTCGGCGGCGAGGCGAGCCTCAGGGCCAGGGCCGCCGTGACCGCGGGCCGCCCCGGCAGGGCGATGCGCATCTTCCTCAGAGACGTCGTGCGCCTGCCCCCGTTCGCCGCCTGGCTCGCCGGGGCGGCGGTGGCCTGCCACCCCCGGAGCCGGAGGCTCGTGCCGCGCCAGATCGACGATCTCCAGGCGATCGACGCCCTGGGGGACCGCCTGGAGGCGTACGCGGCCATCCGCGCGCCGGTGGTGCTGCTCGGCGGCGAGACCAGCCCCGCGCATCTCGGCGCCCGCCTCGACGCCCTGCAGCGCGCGATCCCCGGCGCGGAACGCGTCACGCTGCGCGGGGAAGGCCACGGCGCCCACCTGAGAGCGCCGGAGGCCGTGGCCCGCGTGATCGAGGCGCACGCACGCGCCGTCCTCGGCGGGAACGGGGAGGTACGCTGATCGTGTGATCACGCCGCTGAGTGTCGGTGCGGGCACCGGCCAGAAGGTCTTCACCGTTCTGTTCGCCCTGCTCCTGGCCGCGGTCCTGGGCGGTGTCGTCACCGTCGCGGGCGTGGTCCTGGGGCTGTTCGACACGGTCGTCATGAGCGCCGGCGACCCCGCCGACCCCTTCCCTGACGACCCGGCCGCGCCCCCGCTGCTGATCGGCGGCTTCGTCCTGGTGGCCGTGCTCGGCATCGTGGTGCTCTTCGCCGTCATGGTCCTGTCCGTCTTCCGGCACTCCGCCTCGCTCGACGGCGGCACGCTCCGGGTGCGCGGGGCGTTCCGTACCCGGCGGGCGGACCTGACGCGGGCCAGGACCTGGATCGACAGCGCCCCCGCGCCGGGCGGCGACGAGCCGGTGTCGTCGCGGCGGCGGGTCCCGCTGCTGGTCGCGCAGGAGGAGGGCGGGCCACGGGTGCGGGTGAAGCTGCACGACGCGCGCGGCTCGCTGCTGCCCCCGCACGAGCTGACCGCCCTCGCCGACGCCATCGGCACCGGCAAGACCGCCGACTTCCTCCGCCGCCTCGCCGACGACCCGGCGGCCCGCCTGCTGTAAGGGGCGGCGGCGTCGGCGGCGGATGTGAGCGGCGGGTGTCAGCGGCAGGGTCAGCGGCAGGGTCAGCGGCGGGGGCCGCAGCTGCCGCGGATGATCAGCTCCGTGGGCAGCACCACGCTGCGCGCCCGTCTCGTGCCCTCGCGCAGCACCAGCTCGCAGGCCCGGTAGCCCATGTCGCGCCCCGGCTGGGCGATCACGGTCAGCGGCGGGGCGCACAGCTCGGCCCACGGCACGTCGTCGTACATCACCAGGGACACGTCACGCGGCACCCGCAGGTCCAGCTCCCTGGCCGCCAGCACGGCCGCCTCGCCGAGGACGTTGCCGCCCGCGACGACGGCCGACAGGTCGGGACGGCTCTGGAACAGGCCGGAGGCGGCGGCGTAGGCCGAGTCGCGGCTCCCGGTGCCGAACACGACCAGTTCCTCGTCCACGGGCGATCCCACGGCCTCGCGGAAGGCGTCGGCGCGCCGGTCGTGCCCGGGGCCGCCGAGGAAGGCGATGCGCCGGTGGCCGAGGCCCCTCAGGTAGCGCACGGCCGTACGGATGCCGGCGCGGTCGTCGGCGAGGACGGCCGGCACGTCGGGCAGCCGCGACGGGGCGGGCTCCGGGGTGGAGGGGCGCGTACGGGAGGAGAGGCCGTCGAGGAGCATGAGATCGTCGAGGGCGCTCCCGGCCGGGTCCTCGTCGCGCTCCTCCTCGCGGGCGGCCTCAGGGGGCAGGCGGTCGGCGAAGACCACCGTCATGCCCGTCCTGATCACCGGGGCCCAGGTCTCCGCGTCGCCCGACGGGACGGCGATGACCCGGTCGACGCTCTGTTCGAGGAGCATGCCGATCAGCTCGGCCTCCTGCTCGGGGTCGCCGCCCGTGGAGCCGAGCACGACCGGCTCGCCCGAGGACCGGGCGCAGGCGAGCACGCCCTCGGAGAGCTGGCCGTAGAAGGTGTCGGTGAGGTCGGGCACCAGCAGGCCGAGGCCGCCGGTGCGGCGCTGGCGCAGGTTGCGGCCGAGCGCGCTCGGCCGGTAGTCGAGCTGGGCGGCCACGGCCAGCACGCGCTCCCGGGTGCTCGCGCTGGCCGAGCCGCCCGACAACACCCTGGACACCGTGGCGACGCCCACGCCCGCCGCCTCGGCCACATCCTTGATGGTCGCCCGCTTCTCCATGGAAACGATTCCATCATGGATTCCGTTTCACTGGAAGGCACCGCGCCTACATGGGCTGGTCACGCGGTGCCCCTTGACACGGATGTCCGTTTCGGGTGAGATACGTGAAAACGTATCCACGGGAACTGAGAACCAACATCCGGGCCGATCGCCCTGGAGCGCGAAGGAATGTCATGGCATCCATCGTTCTGACGAACGTCGACAAGGTCTACGCCGGTGGCGTAAAGGCCGTGAACGGGCTCAACCTTGAAATCAAGGACGGCGAGTTCATGGTGCTGGTCGGCCCCTCCGGTTGCGGTAAGTCGACCGCGCTCCGGATGATCGCGGGCCTCGAGGACATCAGTGGTGGCGAGATCGCCATCGGCGACAAGGTGGTCAACCACCTGCCGCCCAAGGATCGCGACATCGCGATGGTCTTCCAGAACTACGCGCTCTACCCGCACATGACGGTCGAGGAGAACCTCGCCTTCGGCCTCAAGCTGCGCAAGATGCCCAAGGCCGAGATCCAGAAGCGGGTCGGCGAGGCCGCCAAGATGCTCGGCCTGGAGACCTACCTCAAGCGCAAGCCGGCCGCCCTCTCCGGTGGTCAGCGCCAGCGTGTCGCCATGGGCCGCGCCATCGTGCGTGAGCCGCAGGCCTTCCTCATGGACGAGCCGCTGTCGAACCTCGACGCCAAGCTCCGCGTCTCCATGCGCGCCTCGCTCAACACCCTGCACGAGCGCCTCGGCGTCACCACCGTGTACGTCACCCACGACCAGGTCGAGGCCATGACCCTGGGCGACCGCGTCTGCGTCCTGCGCGACGGTCTGCTCCAGCAGGTCGACACCCCGCAGAACCTGTTCGACAAGCCGGTCAACCTGTTCGTCGCCGGCTTCATGGGCTCGCCGTCGATGAACTTCGTGACGGCCGAGCTGGTCCGTGACAACGGCGTCGCCGTGCGCTTCGCCGACATCCGGCTGCCGATCCCCGAGTCGACGTTCGCCGACAAGCCGGGCCTCGACCAGTACATCGGCAAGAAGATCATCCTCGGCATCCGCCCGTCGGACTTCGAGGACGCCGCCTCCGCGGGCAGCCACGCCAACGGCTGGGCCACCCTGCCGGTCAAGGCGGAGGTCACCGAGGAGCTGGGCTCCGAGATCAACGTCCTGTTCCTGATCGACGCCCCGCCGGTCGAGCACAAGGACACCGTCGCCGCCGCCGACACGGGCGACGACGAGGAGGCGGCGCTGCCGCTCGTGGGCGACAAGTCCCTGTGGACCGCCCGCGTCAACGCCCGCAGCCACGTGCGTCCCGGTCAGCGCATCGACCTGGTGCTGGACACGCACAACCTGCACTTCTTCGACCCGACCAGCGGCCTGGCCATCGGCCACGAGGCCAACCGCTGATCACCGGCTCTTCCGGTTCCCGGCCGTGAGTTCCTCACGGCCGTCCCGGGCCCCCACCGCGACCCCCTCCCGCGGCGGGGGCCCACCCGCATGTCGGGACGCCCTCAGCGGCCGATCCTGGCCGAGATGCGCCCCGCCAGGTTGCGCGGCACGAACTTGCCGAGCGCCACGATGGCCTTGTAGCGCACGTCGGGCACCGAGACCCGCTTGCCGAGCGCGAGGTCGCGCATCGCGTCCCTGACCACGTCGTCGGCCTTCAGCCACAGGAACCCGGGGATGCCCGAGGTGTCCATGGAGGCCCGCTGGTGGAACTCGGTGCGGACGAACCCGGGGCACAGGGCCATGACCTTGATCCGCGGGTCGCGCACCTCGTTGGCGGCCGACTCGCTGAAGTTGACCACCCACGCCTTCGACGCGCTGTAGGTGCCGCGCGTGAAGAACGCCGCGACGGACGCCACATTGATCACCCCGCCCCTCTCGCGCTCCAGCATCGCCGGCAGGGCGGCCAGCGTGAGCCGCAGCACGGCCTCGCAGTGCACCTTGAGCATGCGCACCTCGTCCTCGACCGGCACGTCGAGGAAGCGGCCGGGGTGGCCGAAGCCGGCGTTGTTGACCAGCAGGTCGACGCCGTCGCGCAGGCGGGACTCGACCTTGGCCAGGCCCTTCTCCGTGGCCAGGTCGGCGGGCAGCACCTCGACGGTCACGCCGTACCTGAGCTTGAGCTGGTCGGCGGTCTGGGCGAGCCGGTGCTCGTCGCGCGCCACCAGGACGAGGGAGAAGGCGTCGGCGGCCAGGCGCCGGGCGAAGGCGGCGCCGAGGCCGGCGGTGGCGCCCGTGATCAATGCGGTTGGCATGCCTGAACCTTAACGTTCTTGCTCCGGCGTGCCAGTATGGACGCGTGCGCCCCCTCGCGGCCGTGCTCCTCCTGGCCCTCACCGCCTGCTCGGCCGCCCCGCCCTCACCCGGCCCTGCGACGCCCGTGACCTCGGCCCCCGAGGCGAGCCCGAGCGCCGCAGGCAAGAGCCCGAGTGCCGCCGACAAGAGCCAGGCCGCCGCGCGGGAGACGCCCGCGAGCGGGAAGGTGAGCTTCCGCGAGATCGGCAGGTTCGACCGGCCGGTGGCGTTCGCCGTGCGCAAGGGCGACGACCGGCTCTACGTCGCCGAGCAGGGCGGCAGGCTGCGCACCGCCGACGGCGACGTCGTCGTCGACCTGACCCAGGACGTGAGCGGCGGCAACGAGCAGGGCCTGCTCGGCGTGGCCTTCCACCCCTCGGGCCGCTGGCTCTACCTCGACTGGACCGACACCGGCGGCACCACCCACGTCACCGAATGGGCCTTCGACGGGAAACGCGCGACCGGCAGGCGCGACGTGCTCACCCAGGAGCAGCCCTACGCCAACCACAACGGCGGCCAGCTCGCCTTCGGCCCCGACGGCCACCTCTACGTCGGCCTCGGCGACGGCGGCAGCGCGGGCGACCCGCAGGGCAACGGCCAGAACCTCGGCACGCTGCTCGGCAAGATCCTGCGGATCGACCCGCGCGGGAAGCCGTACAAGATCCCCAAGGACAACCCGTTCGCCGGGAAGCGCGGCGCGCGTGCCGAGATCTGGGCCTACGGCCTGCGCAACCCCTGGCGGTTCGGCTTCGACCGGGGCACCGGCGACCTGTGGATCGGCGACGTCGGGCAGGACGACCGGGAGGAGGTCGACCACCAGCCCGCGAGCTCGAAGGGCGGCCAGAACTACGGCTGGAACCTGCGCGAGGGCGACCGCCCCTTCCGCGACGGCAAGGGCCGCGAGCTGACCGACCCGGTGATCACCTACCCGCTGCGCAAGGACGGCAACTGCTCGGTCATCGCCGGCTACGTCTACCGCGGCGCCGAGCTCCCCTGGCTGAAGGGCAGCTTCCTGTACGGCGACTTCTGCGCCGGCTGGGTCAGAGCGGCCCCCGCGGGCGACCCGGGCAAGGCCGTCGAGGTCGGCACGGTCGAGCAGCTGTCGTCGTTCGGCGAGGGCCTCGACGGCGAGCTGTACGCGCTCAGCCTGCGGGGTCCGCTCTACCGGATCGAGCCTGCCTGACCCGTTCGATCAGCTCCTCGACCTGGTCGTTCAGCCGTGATCCCCGGGTCCAGCCCGCGTAGTGCGTCAGGAACACCACCACCTCGCGCAGCTCGCTCTCGCTGAGGTCGCCGGTGCGCAGCGCGGTGTCGAGCTCGGCGCGCGTCAGGTCGTCGAGCCCCTGCCCGACGAGGAGCCCCAGCAGGAGCAGCCGGCGCTCCCGAACGGACAGGACGGTCCTCGACCACAGGTCGGCGAACTGCCGTTCGGCGGTCATGCCGAAGGAGTCGACGGTCTCCATCGCGGGTTCTGTCATGGCGTGCTCCAGGGCTCGAGAGGGAGGTCCTCATATCCTTCGCTACTTCCTGTGGTGACCCAAGGGGGGTTGCACGAACGTTGTATCGGGGGCGACCGTAGAGTGTGGCGCCGCTCCCGAGCGGCGCCTTTGTTGATCTGTAACAAGTAAAGCCAATCTATGGCCAAGATTTGGTCAAGATTTCTCATCGTGCATCGCGCCTCATTCCGCCTGAAAGCGGGCACAACAACTCCGTTGGTCCGTAAAGCGGAGGTAAGCCCTGGTGAAAAAGACACGGGCTTGGGTCGCGCTCATGGTCGCGATCTTCATGCTGTCGGCGTGCGGGCAGCCGGACTTCACCTATGTACGCGACAGGGAAGGCACCACGTACTTCAAGGTGCCTGCCTCGTTCACCCAGCTCAACGCGGATCCCATCGAGCTGTACCTGACCGGCGACCATCCCGGGTCCCTGGCCGCCGCGATGCGCGCGCAGCGGGTCTGGTCCACGGCCTTCGACCAGTCGGCCGAGCCGTCGGTCAACCATCTGCTGAGCTCGAACGACCCGTTCGTGTACGCCACCGTGCACAAGCTCACCGATCAGCAGCGCGACACGGTCTCGCTGAACAGGCTGCGTGACTTCGTCCTGCCGGTGACAGATCAGATGCGTCAGCTCTACGAGCAACAGGCCATGACGACAGGCCGGCCCCCCATGTTCGGCAACTTCGAGCTCCTCAGCGACGACGTTCTCGCCCTCGACAACGGCGCCAGGGGCGTCCGGGTGCGCTTCAACTACCAGATCGGCAACGACGTCCAGACGTTCGACCAGACCGCGATCCTCGACGAGAAGGGCGCGACGGTCTCGGTCATGCTCATCGGCTGCCAGGCGACCTGCTATCGCGACCGCAACGCCGAGTTCGACAAGATCGCGAGTTCTTTCAAGCTGCTCCGGCTGCCCGGATGAGGGAGCACCATTGACCATCCCAGAGACGAGCACCGTTCAGCACGAAGGGCTGCGCGCCCCCGGCAGCGGTCCCTCCGACCCGGACTCCGTGACCAGGAAGAAGATGCAGTTCTGGGACCGGAGCAAGTTCCTCATCGTCCTGGTCCTGGCCTACCTGATCCTCACCTGGAAGGTGATGGCCGACTGGACCGGCGTCGTGACCTTCCCCGAGGCCGCCCAGAAGATCGCCTACGAGTACCAGTGGATCTTCTGGCTGCTCGGCGCCGAGACCGCGCGGCAGCTGCACTTCCTGGTCAGCGAGCACTGGTCGGCCTACCACCGGTTCTGGAGCCAGAAGGTCTTCGGCGGCTTCGAACGCTGGACGCACCGGCGCTTCGACGACTGGACCAGGTACCGCATCTCCAGGGCGCTCAAGATCGCCTTCGTCATCACGGTGGTCGCGCTCGTGGCCGGCGCGGTGCTGGACGTCAGCCCGTTCGTCGCCCTGCTGCAGGCGCCGACGCTGATCTTCCAGGCGCTGCCGTTCCTCATGCAGATCGTCTTCCTGTTCTTCTTCGTCATCATCCAGTTCGTGGGCCTGTTCTGGTTCCTGTCCAGGGGCGGCGTGGAGACGTACTTCCCCGACGACATCAAGACCCGCTTCGCCGACGTGTGGGGCCAGGACCACGTGGTGGAGCGCGTCCAGGAGAACATCGTCTTCCTGGAGCGGCCCGACGAGATCGAGCGGCGCGGCGGGTACGTGCCGAGCGGCCTGCTGCTGTGGGGCCCGCCCGGCACCGGCAAGACCCTGATGGCCGAGGCCGTGGCCGGGGAGACCGGCAAGCCGTACGTGTTCGTGGATCCGGGAGCCTTCACGAACATGTTCATGGGCGTCGGCATCCTGAAGGTCAAGGGCCTGTTCAGGAAGCTGCGCAAGCTGGCCCTGCGCTACGGCGGCGTGATCGTCTTCTTCGACGAGGCCGACTCGCTCGGCAAGCGCGGCAAGCTGGCCCAGCAGGGCCCTCCCGGGCAGGGCGGCTTCTCGGCGCAGTCCGGGTGCCACGGCATGACGTACCTGTCGGAGGAGACCCGCTCGGTGCTGGCCTTCAAGGGCCGCCGCGAGGCCGACGACGCGCCGGGGACCTGGCGCGAGCGCTTCTTCGCCGGCTGCGGCATGATGAACAGCGGCGACCCCGGCACGCTCCAGGCGCTGCTCACCGAGCTGTCCGGGCTCAAGAAGCCGCGCGGCTTCTTCAACCGGCTGGTCAGGCGGCTGCTCGGGATGCGTCCCAAGCCGCCGCCCAAATACCGCATCCTCGTCATGATGGCCACCAACCGGCCCGACGCGCTCGACGAGGCGCTGCTGCGGCCCGGCCGCATCGACCGCATCTACAAGGTCGGCTACCCGTCCAAGGCGGGACGGGTGCGGACGTACCAGGGCTACTTCGACAAGGTCGAGCACGAGCTCACCGACCACCAGATCGACAAGCTCGCCACGATCACGCCGTACGCGACGGGCGCCACGATCAAGGACCTGGTCAACGAGTCGCTGATCACCGCGATCCGCGACGGCCGCGAGGTCATCACCTGGTCGGACGTGCTGCGCGCCAAGCGGCTCAAGCAGCTCGGCCCGCCCGAGGACGTCGAGTACATCGAGCGCGAGCGGCACGCCGTCGCCGTGCACGAGGCGTGCCACGCGGTGGTGGCGTACGTGACGCGCTTCCACCTGGAGATCGACATCGCCACCATCGAGAAGGGCGCCGACTACCTGGGCATGGTCGCCTCGATCAAGCCCGAGGACCAGTTCACCCGGTGGAAGTCCGAGTACGAGGCCGACATCATGGTCTCGCTGGCCTCGCTCGCCGGTGAGCGCATGTTCTTCGGCGAGGACAACTCCTCGGGCGTCTCCGGCGACCTGCACGCGGCCACGTTCCTGACCGCGCTCATGGAGTCGTACTGGGGCATGGGGTCGGGCGTCACCTCGCTGCCGGCGCTCCAGGAGCTGGAGATCCACGGCGGCAAGGCCATCCGCAACCGGGGCGCCGGCGGTGGCGGCATCGGCATCACCGAGCGGGAGCCGAGCCGCGCCCAGCCCGATCTGACGCCCGACGTGCTGGGCGAGCGGATCGAGTTCAACCTCGTGCGGCTGCTGGAGCGGACCGAGGAGCTGCTGCAGGAGCACCGCAGGGACGTCCTGTGCCTGGCGCACGCGCTGGAGACGCACAAGACGCTCAACGGCGACGACGTGGTGGCGATCATCCGCAAGGAGCCCGGCCCGCTCATCGACGGCACGATCTACGCCTCCGACGAGCTCTACCAGGAGCTGGAGGAGTACCACCGCGACGCGGCCAGGGCGCACAAGGAGCACAGCCGCATCGATCGCGAGCTGCCCGGACCGGTGGAGGAGGAGGACGAGCCGCAGGCGGTCGCCTTCGCCTCCCCCGCGACGGCGGTGGCGGCCGCTGCCGCCGGGCCGGTGATCACGGCCGAGGTCACCCGGATCGACCAGGGAGTCGAGCAGGTCGTGGACCGGCCCGAGTTCGTGCCGTGGACGCCTCCGCCGGCGGCGGCGCGCCCGGCCCCGGTCCCGCTGGTCAGCGCGGCCCCGATC
>JABFVJ010000486.1 GCA_013362835.1 Nonomuraea sp.
CCGGCCGCGCGCTGCACGGCCTTGGTCCGCACCGGCTGCACTTCGGCGACCGACGGCGCGGCCTGCGCCGCCACGACGGTGACCGGGACGGACGCCGGCTCCTCCGGCAGCTCCGGCGGGGGACCCGCCGGGCGGCTCGCGGAGCGGCGGGGCCTGGTCACCTTGGGCTGTTCAGTTGTTTCCCCGTCAGGGCCAGTGGCCCCGGCGTTGGGCTCGTTGTCGAGCATGCGGGCGCTCTCCCGTCAGCTCCCGGGCGCGTCGCCGCGCCGCGCAGGAGCTCTCGTGTCTCGTTGTCCGCCCCCGCCTCCGGAAAGGAGACGCGGGCGCCAAGTCCTGTCAGCGGTAGCGCCCCGCTCGCGCAGGGCACCTCCTGCCTGATCGGAAATCCGCTCGTCAGACCGCCGCCCCACTGTCGTGCCTGGCCTGAGCCGTAGTGGCGGTCCATCTCGCAAACTTCCCATCAGTTGCCGACGACGTGCTCACCCGCCGGTCCCGCCTCGGCGCCGCGCGTTGTGTCGCGGTCAAGGCCGAGCGGGTCGGCAAGCGCACCGGTGCCGGCGTCGAGCGGCCCCTGCGCCAGCCTGGTCACCTCGGGGGGAACCGGCGGCGCGAAGTCGGCCACAAGGCGCAGCCCTGTGAGCACATCATCGGGTCGAACGGCAGGCGTCATGTGCCGAACAACCATGCGCAGTATGACACACGTCTGTCCGGGCACCTGAGCTGCGGTTCTGTCTGTTCCCTCGGACACCACGAGCCTCAGGACGGCCTCCCGCGCGTCGAAGCGCCGGGGACCCTTCTTGGTGAGGCGCTCGACCTCCACGGTGGCCGCCGCGAGAAACTTCTCCACCGCCACTGCGGCGAGCTCGCGATCGGCACCGGGCAGCCGCACCTCCCAGTCGGAGACCTCCAGCCGGTCGGCCAGCCCCCCCGGGCCCGCCTCCACGACGTCGAGCACATCGAGACCGGGCGGCAGCGACTCGTCGAGGTCGGACTTGACCTGCTCGGGATCGCACAGCCTGGTGACACCGATCTCAAGGTATTCGGCTTCGCTGGCGACGCCGGTCGGCGCCGCGCCCGCGTAGGAGATCTTCGGGTGGGGCGAGAAACCCGCGCTGTAGGCCACCGGAATACCGGCACGGCGGACCGCCCTCTCGACGGCCCGCGAGATGTCGCGGTGACTGGTGAAGCGCAGACGACCGCGCTTGGCGTAACGCACGCGAAGGCGCTGCGCCGTGGGCGCGGGCGGAGGCCCGTCGGGAACAGGTTTCAGAGCTTTGCGTCCTTCCCTTGTAAGAGTTCCTTCGTCCAGGATAAGCCGCCGCGACGCGTGAACGTGTACGCCGAGACACGGCTCGCCCACTGAGCGCGCTAGACCACGGTGAGAGGAAGGAGCCTGCGCCCTGTCGGGCCGATCTGAATCTCGGTGCCCATGGTCGGGCAGACGCCGCAGTCGTAGCACGGAGTCCAGCGGCAGTCTTCGACCTCGCCGCCGGACACGGCCTCCTGCCAGTCCTGCCACAACCATTCGCGGTCGAGCCCGGCGTCGAGGTGGTCCCACGGGAGCACCTCGTTCTCGGCCCGCTCGCGCGTGGTGTACCAGTCGACGTCGACGCCCGCCTTCTCGGCGGCCGCCATCCATCTGTCGTAGGAGAAGTGCTCGCTCCACCCGTCGAACCGGCCGCCGGCCTCCCAGACGGCCCTGATCACCGCGCCGACCCTGCGGTCGCCGCGCGAGAGCAGGCCCTCCACGATCGACGGCTTGCCGTCGTGGTAGCGGAAGCCGATGGCTCTGCCGTATTGCCTGTCGCCGCGCAGCGAGTCGCGCAGCGCCTTGAGCCGCCTGTCGACGGTCTCGTGGTCGGCCTGCGCGGCCCACTGGAACGGGGTGTGCGGCTTGGGCACGAACCCGCCGATGGAGACCGTGCAGCGGATGTCGCGGCTGCCGGTGGCCTCGCGGCCCGCCTGGATGACCTTCTTGGCCAGGTCGGCGATGCCGAGCACGTCTTCGTCCTGCTCGGTGGGCAGGCCGCACATGAAGTAGAGCTTCACCTGCCGCCACCCCTGGGAGTAGGCGGTGGTGACGGTGCGGATGAGGTCTTCCTCGGTGACCATCTTGTTGATCACCTTGCGCATGCGCTCGGAGCCGCCCTCGGGGGCGAACGTGAGGCCCGAGCGCCTGCCGTTCCTGGAGAACTCGTTGGCCAGGTCGATGTTGAACGCGTCGACCCTGGTCGAGGGCAGGGACAGCGAGGTGTTGGTGCCCTCGTAGCGGTCGGCCAGGCCCTTGGCGACCTCGGCGATCTCGGAGTGGTCGGCGGACGACAGCGACAGCAGGCCGACCTCGTTGAAGCCGGACTCCTTGATGCCGTTGTCGACCATGGCGCCGATCGTGGTGATCGAACGCTCCCGCACCGGACGCGTGATCATGCCGGCCTGGCAGAAGCGGCACCCGCGCGTGCAGCCGCGGAAGATCTCCACGCTGAACCGCTCGTGGACCGTCTCGGCCAGCGGCACCAGCGGTTTCTTCGGATAGGGCCACTCGTCGAGGTCCATCACGGTGTGCTTGTGCACCCGCCAGGGCACCTCGGCCCTGTTGGGCGCGACCCGCTTGATGCGGCCGTCGGGGTGGTAGTCGACGTCGTAGAACTTCGGCACGTAGACGCCGCCGGACTCGGCGAGCCGCATCAGCAGCTCGTCGCGGCCGCCCGGCCGGCCCTCGGCCTTCCATTCGCGGATGACCTCGGAGATGGCGATCGAGATCTGTTCGCCGTCGCCGAGCACGGCCGCGTCGAGGAAGTCGGCGATCGGCTCGGGGTTGAAGGCCGCGTGGCCGCCGGCGAGCACGATCGGGTCGTCCTCGCCCCGGTCGACCGCGTTGAGCGGGATCCCGGCGAGGTCGAGCGCGGTCAGCATGTTGGTGTAGCCGAGCTCGGTCGAGAACGACACGCCGAACACGTCGAAGGCGCGCACCGGCCGGTGGGCGTCGACGGTGAACTGCGGGACGCCCTCGGCCCGCATGAGCGCCTCCAGATCGGGCCAGACCGCGTAGGTGCGCTCGGCCAGGGTCCTGGGCAGCTCGTTGATGATCTCGTAGAGGATGGCGACGCCCTGGTTGGGCAGCCCGACCTCGTAGGCGTCCGGGTACATCAGCGCCCACCGCACGTCGGCGGAGTCCCAGTCCTTGACGGTCGAGTTGAGCTCACCCCCGACGTACTGGATGGGCTTCTGCACCTTGGGCAGCAGCGCTTCCAGGCGGTGGAATATCGACTCGACAGGCATACGTTCCAGGGTAGCGGCGCTCAGACCGTGGCAGGTCCGGGGATGTCGATGTCGTTTCCGCTGAGCACGAGGATGCGGTGGCCCTCGTAGCAGGTCAGTTCGACGGCGATGACGCCGTTCGCGAGGTTGTGCACACCGGCGACGTGGTTCGCGGGCAGCAGAAACCGCTCCCCGCATTCATCGCAATAAGCCAGGAACATACGTCAATTAAACGACTGCCGCCGCACTCTGATGGCGAGAAGCAGCCCGATCGCCATCAGGTTCGCGAAAGTGGCGGTGCCGCCATATGACACGAACGGCAACGGCAACCCGGTGATCGGCATGATCCCGATCGTCATCCCGACGTTGATGAACGTCTGGAACGCGAACCAGCACACGATCATGCCCGCGACCATCGTGCCGAACCTGTCGTCGCAGTCTCTCGCGACCTTCAGCCCGCGCAGCAGCACCACGCCGAGCAGCAGGACCACGGTGACGGACCCGATGAAGCCGAACTCCTCCCCCGCCACCGTGAAGATGAAGTCGGTGTGCTGCTCGGGCACGAACCTCCCGGTCGTCTGCCCCCCGCCGAACAGCCCCTTGCCCAGCAGCCCCCCGGATCCGATCGCGATCAGCGACTGGGTGCTGTTGTAGCCCACCCCGCGCGGATCCACCTTCGGATCGACGAACGCGGTGAACCGCGCCACCTGGTAGGGCTCCAGCAGGTTGAAGTAGAAGACGCAGAACACCCCGGCCGCCGCCACGGCCACCAGCGCCACGATCCACCGCTTGCGCACGCCCCCGATCACCAGCCCCGACGCGGTGATCGCGGCGAGCACGAGCGCCGTGCCGAGGTCGGGCTGCAACATCACCAGCCCCATCGTGACCGAGGCCGCGACCAGGGCCAGCACGATGTCGAGCCCCCGCGGGCGGTCGCTACCCTCCGCGGGCTGGGCCAGCAGCATCGCGATGATCAGCAACAGCCCGACCTTCGCGAACTCCGACGGCTGCACCGCGAACCCGCCGCCGAGCAGGATCCACGAGTGCGACCCGTTGATCGTCGCGCCCAGCGGCGTGATCACCAGCGCCAGCCCCACCAGCGACACCAGGAACACGAGCGGCGCGTACGCCCGCATCGCCCGATGGTCGACCATGGCCACCACCGCGCACAACGTGACGCCGATGACCTCGTTGAGCAGGTGTTTCTTCACCAGGCCCGTGGCGCCGGGCGCCCACGTACGGGTCGAGGACCACACCAGCAGCGTGCCGATCAGGCACAGCCCGGCCACCGCGACCAGCAGCAGCCCGTCCATCCGGCGGACCATGGAGTGCTCGCCGATGGCCCGCTGGATGAGCGAGGGCCGCCGCGCGGCCAGGGACCGGCTCACTGGTGGATCACCGTCCCATCGGGCGCGAACTTCGGCAACCCGGTCGGAAGCCGCCCGCCGGGCACAGCCGCCGGGCCCTTGAACCCGTAGATGCCCTCGTAGATCTCACGTGCGGCCGGCGCCGCCGTCGAGGCGCCCATGCCACCCTGCGACACCATGACGACCACCACGTACTGGGGATTCTTCGTCGGCGCGAACGAGGCGAACCATGAGGTGTCCTTCTTGCCCCACACCTCCGCCGTACCGGTCTTGCCGCCGATGCGCACCTTGTCCATGGGGAAGCCGGTGAACGCTCCCGCCGCGGTGCCGTCGGAGGGGACCTGGCTCAGCGCGTTCTTGATGTAGAGGCGTTCCTTCTCGCTGATCGGCAGCTTGCCCACCACCGGCACGTCGATGGTCCTGACCACCTTGCCGTCGGGCCGCACCTGCGCCCACCCGATGCGCGGGCTGCGCACCTTGCCGTCGCTCACCAGCGCCATGTACGCCCTGGCGAGCTGCATCGGCGTCACCAGCACGTCACCCTGGCCGATGGCGAAGTTCGCCGAGTCACCGGGCCGCAGCAGGAACCCCTCGGTGCAGTTCTCCAGCGCCAGCCGCTTGAGGAACTCGGCCCGCGCCCGGTCCTTCTCCTCCGGATAGCCCTTGCGCGACCGTTCGCAGCTGGTCGCGCTGGTCCTGTTCCACAGGTCCTTCTTCCAGGCCCGGTCGGGGATGCGCCCCGAGGACTCGCCCGGCAGGTCGACCCCCGTCGGCTTCCCGAACCCGAAGGCCCTGGCCGTGTTGGCGAACACCTCCTTGGTGCGCTTCTTCGGGTTGCGCCCGCCGTCCTTCAGATACTGCTCGTACGCGGCCCGGTAGAAGATCGTGTCGCACGACTTGACCAGCGCCGTGTGCAGATTCATCTGACCGAGCGCGATCCCCCGGAAGTTGCTGAACGACCGGTCACCCACCATGTACGACCCGGGACAGTCGTAGGAGCCGTTGATCGGATACCCGGCCCGCAACATCGCCGACACCGACGACACCTTGAACGTCGATCCGGGCGCGAACTGCCCGTTGATCGCCCGCGACACCAGCGGTTTGCCCGACTTCTCCGACAACAGCCACTGGTAGCCCTTGGCGGAGATGCCCCCGGCCCAGATCTCCGGGTCGTAGCCCGGCGCGCTGGCCAGCGCCACGACCCTCCCGCTGCGCGCGTCGAGCACGACCGCGGCGCCGCCGTCGGCCCCCGGAGCGTTCTTCATCGCATGGCCGAGCGCCTTCTCCGTCACCGTCTGCACCCGCGCGTCGATGCTGGTCACCAGGTGGTCTCCGGCGACCGGCTGCACCTGCTCCTCGACCCCGAGCGCCTTGCCCATCCGGTCGACCTGCACCCTGCGCAGCCCCGACTTTCCGCGCAGCTCGTCGTCGTAGACGTACTCGATGCCGTCGCGCCCGGCCAGGTCGACGCCCGAGAAGCTGGCCTTGAGCCCTTCGCGTTTCTCCAGCTCCGCCTCGGTCACCGGCTGCAGGTAGCCCAGCATCTGGGCCCCGGCCCTGCCCCCCGGATACTGCCGGATGGAGTGGATCTCCGCGGTGATCCCGGGGAACTCCTCCTGCCGCTCCAGAATCTGCAGCGCCTCACGCGTGTCCACCTTCTCGTCCAGCGGGACCGGCTGGTAGGGCGACCCGGTCCAGCACGGCTTGCCCACCCCGGGACCGCACGGCGTGATGCGCTGCTTCAAGTCCTTGACCGGCCGGTCGAGCACCGAGGAGAGCCTGCGCAGCACGCTCATCCCGCCACCCGGCATCCTGGACAGCTTGGTCCTGTCGACCGACACGACCAGCGCGGTCCTGTTGCGCACCAGCGGCCGCCCGGACGAGTCGAGGATCTGCCCCCGCACCGCGGGCACGATCACCGTACGCGTCCTGGTCTCCATCGCCCGGGTGACGAACTCCTGCCCGCGCACGACCTGCACCTGCCACAGGCGTACGGCCAGCACGACGAGCAGCAGCACCACCAGGACGTGCAGCACCAGCAGCCGCGTACGCATGCGGATCATGTCGAGAACCTCGGCTGTCTCCCGCGGGTGGCCAGCCAGATCACCACCGGCGCCACGATGAGCGTGTAGAGGATGGTGACGGGGATCTGCTGGGTCAACGTGGCCAGCGTCACCCGCGGATCGGAGATCAGCCCGGCCACCCCCGCCGCCAGCAGCGGCGCCATCAGCACGCACAGCACGACGGTCGTCGCCGGCCCGCCCGCCCCGCGCCCCGCCACGTAACCCACCAGCGCCAGCACGAACGCGTATTGGCCCATCAGATGCGCGGTCGGCGGCACGAGATCGACCAGCAGCCCCGAGAAGAACCCGACCACCGCCCCGGCGACCGGCCCGCGCGCCAGCGCCACCCCCACCACGGCCAGCAGCACGAGGTCGGGCGCACCGCCGGCGGGCAACGGCAGCCGGTTGACCAGCATGACCTGCGCCAGCAGCGCGAGCACCACGACCACCGCGCCGATCATCGCGCTCCCTCCTTCGCCGGGAGCACCGCGTCACGCGGATCGCGTTTGGGGCCCTCCACCACCACCCCGACCACGTCGAGCGCCGTCAGGTCGGCGAACGGCCTGGCGTAGGCGATCCTGGTCAGCTCACCCGGCGTCGACTCCACCCGCTCGATCACCCCGATCGGCACCCCCGGCACGTACGGCCGCCCGTTCTTGGAACCGAAGCTGACGATGCGCCCGCCCCGCTCCATCGGCGCCGTCGAGTCGAGCAGCCTGAACTGCACCAGCCGCCCGTTCTCCCCCACCCCGTGGACGACGCCGATCTCCTGGCCGCCCTCCAGCCTGGCCCCGGCCGCCGAGGCCGGGTCGCTGAGCAGCACCACCGTCGACGTGGTGGGCGAGACGTGGACGACCCGCCCGACCAGCCCGTCGCCGTTGAGGACCGTCATGTCGGAACGCACCCCGTCACCGGAGCCCACGTCGATCTGCACGGTGTCCTCGAACCCCGGCTGCCCGCGCCTCGCGATCACGTTGGCCGTGACCACCTTGTATCCCCCGGTGCCCGTCAGGCCGAGCAGCTTCTTGAGCTCGGCCGAGCGGGTGGCGTCGAGCGTGTTGGCCGTCAGACCGGCGCGCAGCTTGGCGTTCTCCGACCTGAGCCGATCGATGTGCTCCTGGGCGCTGGGCGCGCCGGCGAGCGCGTGCAGGAAGCCGCCCACGGGACGCACCACGCCCCCGCCGAACCGCTCGGCCGTGCCGAACACCCACGACCCGGCCGAACGCAGCGGGCGCAGCGGTGAGCTGTCGCCCGTGCGATGGTCGACGGTCAGGATGACCAGCGCCACCATGAGCAGCACTCCCAGGATCAGCCGGGCCCGGCGCGAGTCTCTCATCAGTGCCGCGACTCCGGAACCAGGACCTGCTGCAGCGCCTCGAACTCCTCCGCGCACCGGCCCGAGCCGATGGCGACCGAGTCGAGCGCGTTCTCCACCAGGTGGACGGGCATGCCGGTCTCGGCCTTGACCCGCTCGTCGAGGCCCTTGAGCAGGGCCCCGCCGCCGGTGAGCGCGATGCCGCGATCCATGATGTCGCCGGCCAACTCCGGCGGGCACTTGTCGAGCGTGGTCTTCACCGCGTCGACGATCGCGTTGACCGGCTCCTCGGTGGCCTTGCGGATCTCCTCGCTGGACACGATGATCGTCTTGGGCAGCCCGCTGACCAGGTCGCGGCCGCGCACCTCGGCGTGGGTCTCCTCACCGTTGGGGCAGGCCGACCCGATCGCCATCTTGATCTCCTCGGCGGTGCGCTCGCCGAGCATCAGCGAGAACTCCTTCTTGGCGAACGTGATCACCGCCTGGTCGAGCTCGTCGCCGCCGATCCTGATCGACTGGCTGGTGACCACGCCGCCCATCGAGATGATCGCCACCTCGGTGGTGCCGCCGCCGATGTCGACCACCATGTTGCCGGTCGGCTCGTGCACCGGCAGCCCGGCCCCGATGGCGGCGGCCATCGGCTCCTCGACGATGTAGACCTTCCTGGCGCCGGCCTGGTAGCCGGCTTCCTTCACCGCGCGCTGCTCGACGCTGGTGATGCCGCTCGGCACGGCGATGATGATGCGCGGCTTGGCGAAATGGCGGCGTCTGTGCACCCTCTGGATGAAGTAACGCAACATCCGTTCGGTGACGTCGAAGTCGGCGATCACGCCGTCCTTGAGCGGGCGGACCGCGACGATGTTGCCGGGCGTACGACCGATCATTCGCTTCGCCTCGATGCCCACCGCCACGATCTTCCCTGTGGTGGTGTTGATCGCTACGACTGACGGCTCATTGAGCACGATGCCCCGGCCACGCACGTAGACCAACGTGTTGGCGGTGCCCAGATCGACCGCCATGTCACGGCCGAGAAACGCGAGCTTGCTGCCCATGGGGAACGGAGCCCTCCGTAACGTCGTTCGCGAATGACTACGGATCGAATTCGAATCGTAACGTGACGTACCCACCAGTGGGCGCAATGAGCCCCCGCGCTCCACAAAAAACTCCAGCCCCTACCTCAACCTGGATTTTGCCCGAATTGCACCTACAAGACCCCGATCGCCGCGTCAGCGCGTGCCGACTCGGGAACGCTACAACGCGGCGCCGACAAAAACGCGCCCGCACGGCGGAAGCCGGCGGGCGCGCAGTGGAGCGGGTCTGCTCAGAAACGGTCCGGGAAGAAGATCTTGATCTCCCTGGCGGCGGACTCGGGCGAGTCGGAGCCGTGGACGACGTTCTCGCCGATCTCCAGCGCGTGGTCGCCGCGGATCGTGCCGGGAGCGGACTTCACCGGGTCGGTGGCGCCGGCCAGCGCGCGGAAGGCCTCGATGGCGCGCGGGCCCTCAAGGACCATGGCCACGAGCGGCGCCGACGTGATGAACGAGACGAGCTCGCCGAAGAACGGCTTCTCGGCGTGCTCGGCGTAGTGCGCCTTGGCGGTGTCGGCGTCGAGGGTGCGCAGGTCCATCGCCACGACCTTGAGGCCCTTGCGCTCCACGCGGGCGATCACGTCACCGATGAGGCCGCGCTTCACCCCGTCGGGCTTGATCAGGACTAGAGTGCGCTCGGACACGTGTGGTTCTCCTTTGAACAGATTCGGGTCGCGGCTACGGTCGCCTGGCCTGACCGCGAGGACGCTCCGCGGGGCACGGGCCCTCGCGTCGCCATAGCCGTCGTTCAGCTTACCGTCCGCGCCCACGCCCTCGGCGCCACAGGCATACCGCGCACAGCCTCCGGCAAGGTCCTCAGGACGCCTCGCCGTCCTCCGGCGAGGGCGCCTGCGGCGGCACCGCCGGAACGGGCCCCACCGGCTCGCCCGCCCGCCCCTCCTCATCAGGTACGCCCGACACCCTCGCCCTTTGCTCGGCGCCGATCGGAACCGCGACACCCGG
>JABFVJ010000352.1 GCA_013362835.1 Nonomuraea sp.
GAGCCGCCGGTCTTGCAGGTGGTCGTGGGGGAACGTGACAAGGAGACGCGCGCCAGGCTCAGGTGCGTGCTCCACATGGGCAACGGCATCGTCGTGCTGGGCGAGGCCACGACCCCGCCCCGCCTGGGTGAGCTGATCGCGCGGCACCGGCCGGCGGTGGCGGTGGTCAACGCGGCCCTCGGGCAGGCCGACGAGGCCGAGTTCGCGCCGGCGCTCGCGGCGTGGGCCAGGAGCAGGACCCGCGTGGTCCTGGTCTCCGAGACGCTGGACGAGGAGCTGCTCGGCCGGGCGCTGCAGGCCGGCGCGGGCGGCTTCGTCCACCGCGAGTCGCTGATCAGGGAGATCGTCCCCGCGATCAGGCAGGTCGCGAAGGGGCTGACGTTCATCTCCAGCACGATGATCACGCGGCTGCGCGACCGGATCCCCGCGATGATCAACGGGGTCGACCACCGGCTCACGCCGCTCACCAAGCGCGAGGCCGAAGTGCTGGCGCTGGTCGCGGCCGGACTGTCGAACCTGCAGATCGCCGACAAGCTGGGCATCGGCGCGGGAACGGTCCGTTCCCACCTGGCCAGGATCCTCGCCAAGCTGTCGGCGCGGAACCGCGCGCACGCGGTCGCCATCGCGTACGAGTCGGGCCTGCTCACCGGGGGATCGTCGCACCGCGGGTGAGAGCCGGGTACTGCCGGCGGGCCTGGTCCGCGGTGAGCAGGGGGGCGGGCTCCCGCGTGAGCGCGTGGAACCTGGCCGGCTGGTCGAGCGGCGGGGCGGGGATGAGCGCCTGCGCGTGGAAGAGCTCGGCGGCGAGCTCCGCGCTGCCGAGCCTGGCCCTGGCCATCCTGGCTCTGACCCTGAGCGCGTGCGCGCTCGGCTCCGGCCCGGCCGGCACCCCGTCGACGTGCTGGTCGCGCTCGACGGCCATCCGCCAGGACGGCTCCGCCTCGGCCACCAGGGCGGCCTGCAGCCCCGGCCCGATCCCGGCCGACGTCAGCTCCCTGCGCAGGCGCAGCGCGCTCAGCGCGGCGACCGACATGCCGTGGGAGTAGAGCGGGTTGACGGCGACCACCGCGTCCCCGATGGCCACGAAGCCGGCGGGCAGCGGGGCGCGTTCGAACAGGCGCCTGCGGTTGGCGGTGTCGCGGAAGGGACGGATCGGGCCTTCCGGGGTCGCCAGGGCCAGCAGGTCCGCCACGATCGGGTCGCGCAGGGAGCGCGCGAACGCCAGGAAGCCCGCCTCGTCCAGCGGGGGCGACGAGCCCTGGGCGCCGGTCAGCGTGACCACCCACCGGTCGCCCTCCAGCGGCAGCAGGGTCCCACCCCTGCTGGGCGCGGCCTTGGGATGCAGCATGACGGCCGGCAGGCCGGTGAACCCCTCCGGGGCCCGGCAGATCCTCGTGGCGTACGCCAGGCCGGTGCTGACGGTGATCTCCTCGATCGGGGGGCCGCCGATCTCGGCCAGCCACCGGGGCGCCTGTGACCTGCGTCCCGTCGCGTCCACGACGAGGTCGGCCCCGATCGTCTCCGAGGGGCCCACCCTGACGCCCGTCACCCGCCCGGCGTCGCCGGTCAGCCCCAGCACCTCGACGCCCTCGACGACGCGTACGCCCGCGCGCCGGCGTACCACGTGGTCGAGGAGGCCGCGGGTGCAGGAGATGAAGTACGCCTCGCAGTCGAAGCGGTGGAACCAGCCCTCGCTGGAGAGGATCAGCGCGTCCCCCGGCAGGCCGCGGCGGTGGGCGCCGTGGGCGTACAGGGCTTGGAGCGTGCCCGGCAGCAGCGTCTCCAGGGCCCTGGCGCCGCCGGTGACCAGGACGTGGCTGTGGTGGGACTGGGGCAGCCCCCGCCGGGGAGCCGGCGCGGCGGGGAAGCGGTCACGCTCGACCACGACGACCTCGTCCACGTGCTCGCGGAGCACCGTGGACGCCAGCACGCCGGCGAGGCCGCCGCCCAGCACGACCGCTCTGGTCACTCTTCGAGCAGACCTTCCTTGACCATGCCCGCCACGAACTCGTCCACGTCACGCATGATGCGCACGGTGACGAGGGCGTTGTCCCCGGCGAACTCCTCGGCCAGCCTGGCGATGATCTTCTCGCGTTCGCCCTCGCTGGCGACGTACTCCCAGATCTTGGAGGCGGTCTCGTTCAGGCTGTGGAAGTCGCCGGTCTCGGTGTGGTAGAGCGAGATGCCGTCGCCGGTCTCCTGCCAGATGACGGCGTCGCTGATCCTGAGTGACACGCTTCACCTCTTCTTCTCGACGGGGCTGATGGGCAGCAGTTCGCCGACCTTGACGGCCCTGGGCGCGGGCGGGGTGTAGCTCTTCCAGTCCTCGTACACGGGGTGCACGGCGTCGCCGGAGACCAGCCGCGGCCTGGTCATCTCGTCGTTGTTCGACGCCAGCACGGCGGTGCCGATCCCGGTCTCCAGCCACAGGTGGGTGGTGACGCCGTGGCGCAGGATCCGGCAGTTGGGCCTGCTGTTGCGCCGCAGGTCCAGGCTCTCCGACAGGTGGGTGGCCCGGCAGCCGCCGCCGCAGAAGGGCTTGACGTAGCACTTGGCGCAGTCGGCGTGGTAGCCGCCGCCGAAGACGGTGCTGTTGCGCATCTCGGAGAGGAGTTCCCCCTCGAAGATCTCGCGCAGCGGGATGCGGCGGAGGTTGCCGGCGAAGTGCTCCCTGCCCGTGATCAGCTTGCACGGGTAGACGTCGCCGAGGGAGTTGACGTAGATCTCGTTGCCGCCCATGCCGCAGTTGGCCCGGACCGTGCACGACGGCGTCGGACGCGGCCCGTCGGGACGCAGCTTGCCGAGGGCGGGCGAGGTCCACACCAGCTTCTGGATCCGCATGTGGTCGGCGAAGCCGAACTCGTAGTCGTCGTCGACGCCCCGGCCCAGGTTGTTGTGGTACATCAGCCGGATGTCGGCCACCTCGATGCCGTCCATGAAGGCGGCGAAGCCTTCGAGCTCGTCCACGTTCTCCGAGGTGACGATGTGGTTGATCTGCGGCACCACGCCTTCGGCGTTGAGCAGCCGCAGCGCCCGGTGCGTCCTGGCGAACGAGCCGCTGCCCCTGGTGCGGTCGTGGGTCTCGGCCGTGCCGCCGTCGACGCTGATCGTGACCTGGTTGAACAGCTCGGCGAACCGCCTGGCCTGCTCCGGCTTCCTGATCATCGTGGCGTTGGTGACGATGTTCGACTTCATGCCGCAGCGGTTGGCGTGCTCGACGACCTGGAACAGGTCCTTCCTGAGCATCGGCTCGCCGCCGGTGAAGATCATGTACTTGGCGCCGAGCTCCGCGGCCTGCGTCACCAGGTCGAGCGACTCCTGATGGGTCAGCTCGCCGGGCAGGCACTTCTCGGAGGAGGCGTAGCAGTACGGGCACCGGAGATTGCAGCCGTCGGTGATCGCGTAGTAGACCTGCGAGAGCGGCGGTTCCTGGGGCTGGACGCTGGGCCGTGGCCGGTCGTAGTAGACGATCCAGTTGAGTATCAGCTTGGCCAGCGCCCGTTCCGTCTCGACCGTCTCGGGGAGCGGCTCCTCCACCCGGGTCAGCGCCCGCAGCACGCCGAACTCCTGCGGGCTGAGCACGCATCGGCCGCCGATCTGCGGGTTGATGACCAGATAGGTACCCTCGTGCGAGAAGTAGGTGAGATCTTCCGGCACATCGAACAACGCGCGGTTTCCGGCCAGCTTGCCAGGCATGCCTACCCCTTCGATTCCCGGTGCGAACGCAGCGCCGCGTCCTGTCCGGCGCCGCGTTCGCGAGCCGCTCGGACTAGTTGGCTTCCTTGCCGCTGCCGGAGCCGGACCAGATCCCGCACGCGCAGGACTGCGCGGCTTCGAGGCTGTGGACCTCGACTTCGGGCCTGGACCAGCCGGCGGCCGACATCGCCGCGGCGGGGAAACGATCCTTCAGACCGATGAGCAGGTTGACTTCCTCCTGGGTCATGGTGGCGAAAGCCTCCTCGACCTCTCTGGCGATCGGGCCGGTGAGTATGCCGGCTTGACGCAGAGCTTCCTGCGGATCGAAGGCCATGCCTCCACCTCTCTGTGCTGGATCGGATGCGTTGCAGGTTGAGTATGGGCTGGCCAAGCGAGGGTCACACAACCCCACAAACGTGGGCTGATGGTGCACGAATGTGGGCTTGCGGGCGTGAGATCGCCGCCTCAGGCTGGTCGCAGGATGACGTCGGACCCTCGGGATGGGATGAGCTGATGACCGGAACCGGATCGGGTGCGTTCGACGCCCTGGACAGGCTGCGTGCGTCCGGGCATCCCGTCGACCTGCTGGACGAGCGGCAGCGGCGGGTCTTCGCCGAGCTCAACGAGGCCGAGGTGGCCCTGCTGAACTCGATCAAGCGGCGGCTGGACGAGGTCGCGGGAGAAGTCGAGGGACAGGAGCTCAAGCTCTTATGAGAGCCGGGGGCCGGCGTCCCGCCAGGAGAAACGTCGCCGTCCTGTTCATCGACATCGTCGGGTCGACCGAGCTCGCCGAACGGCTGGACCCCGAACTGCTCCTGCAGATCCTGGAGCGCTACTACGACGCCTGCCGTACCGAGATCTTCCAGCGCGGCGGCGTGGTGGAGAAGTACATCGGCGACGCCATCATGGCCGTCTTCGGCGTCCCGGTCAGCCGCGAGGACGACGCGCTCAGGGCGGTGCTGGCCGCCGAACGGGCGATGGCGGCGGTGCACCGGCTCAGCGCGGAGCTCGCCCCGACCCACGGGGTCAGCCTGGACGCCCACTGCGGGATCGCCTTCGGCCAGGTGATGGTGGTGGAGACCCCGGGCGCCGACGTACGGGTGATCGGCGACACGGTCAACACCGCGGCCCGGCTGCAGTCGGCGGCCGGCGACGGCGAGATCCTGCTGGGCGACGACGTGGCCAGGCTCGTACGCCAGCACGCGGTCCTGGACGACGTCCCGCCCCTCACCCTCAAGGGCAAGCGGGAGCCCGTACGCGCCTGGCGGCTGGTCACCGTCGACCCGGAGCGCGAGGAGCCCGAGTCGGACACGATCCCGCTGATCGGCAGGGAGGAGGAGCTGCGCCAGCTCACCGCCCTCCACGACCGGGTCGTCAGGGAACGGCGCTGCGGCATGGCCACCCTCCTGGGCCTGCCGGGCATCGGCAAGTCCAGGCTGGTCAGGGAATTCCTGCGGAACCTGCCCGACGACGTGCGCGTGCTCACCGGCCGCTGCCCCTCCTACGGCCTCGGCGCCACCTACCGGCCGATCCTGGAGATGCTGGAGCCGCTCGACCTCGACGAAGAGGGCGGGCCCGGCTGCGCGGGCGCCCTGCGCGGGCTGACCGCCGGGATCGCCGAGATCGCGCAGGCCGTACGCGCCCTCTTCGAGACGCTCGCCGAGCACCGGCCGCTGGTCGTGGTGCTGGACGACCTGCAGTGGGCCGAGCCCACCCTGCTCGACCTGGTCGAGGACTGCGTGGCCTGGCTGAGCGACGTGCCCGTGCTGTTCGTCTGCGTCACCAGGCCCGAGCTGTACGAGGGCCGTCCCTCCTGGGGCGGCGGCATGGCCTGCGCCCTGGCCCTGGAGGTCGGTCCGCTCAGCCGGCCGCACACCGCGAGTCTGGTGGCCGAGCTGTGCGCGGGACGGGCCGACGTCCTGGCCCACGACGAGGACACCGTGCACCGGCGCGTCACCTCGGGTTGCGACGGTAACCCGCTCTTCGCCGAACTGATGCTGGAGACCGTCGTGGAGGGCGCCGGCTCGCTGCCGCCGACCGTCCAGGCGCTGCTCGGCGCCCGGCTCGACCGGCTGGACCGGCCCGAACGCGAGGTGCTGGAACGGGCGGCGACCGTGGGCGAGACCTTCACCGCCGACCAGGTGGGCGCCCTGCTCGACACCGAGGAGCCGGACACCGCCGGGCCGCTGCGCAGGCTCCAGCGCGAACGGCTGATCAGACGCACCCCCCTCACCGGCTGCTACGAGTTCACCCAGACCCTCACCAGGGAGACCGTCTACGCGCTGACCAGCAAGGAGCTGCGGGCCGGCTGGCACCGGCGGCTGGCCGGCCTGCTGGGCGTGAGCGCTCTTCCCGGCGACGTCAGCCACCACCTGCTGACCGCCTGCCGCTTCACCAGGGAGGTGCGGCCGGGCGACCCGCTGCTGCCCGAGCTCATCGACCGGGCCGCCGCCTCGCTCATCGCCGACGGCGGCAGAGCCCTGCACCGCCGCGACCTGCCCGCCGCCATCGCGCTGCTGGAGAGCGGCAGGGAGATGCTCC
This sequence comes from Nonomuraea sp., assembly GCA_013362835.1. Next base: position 6,238 of record JABFVJ010000352.1, read on the forward strand.
CGCCGGGCAGGGCCGAACACCGCTCGTTGGCCGTCAGGATCAGCGACGCCCACCACGCCAGGGGCGAGAACGACGAGGCCGCCGCCGCCCTGGACCGCGCGGAGGAGCTGCTGCCGGGCGACCCGCGTAACGAGCTCACCTGCGCGATCCAGCGGGAGATCCTCGCGCTGCGCTCGGGCGGCCGCGCGCCGCGGCTCGAACCGCTGCGCGCCAGGCTGGCCGGGGACGGCGACGACGAGCTCAGCTGGTGCCGCTTCCACCTGCTGGAGGCGCTGGCGCACAGCGAGGACGGCCGGTTCGGCGCGGCGGAGCGGGCCCTGCGTGACGGGCTCGTCCTGGCCAGGGCGATGGGCGACTCCTACGAGGAGGACCGGCTGCTCGGCGGGATCTGCGAGCTGGTCCAGTGGTCGCCGACGCCCGTGGGCGAAGGGCTCGCGCTCTGCGCCGACCTGCTGGCCCGCTTCGCCAGCGACCGCACCCTGCTGGTCCCCGTCCTGCTCGCCAGGGCCAGGCTGCTCGCCCTCTCCGACGACCTCGAACACGCCCACCTCGCGCTCGACACCGCCGCCCACTACGCCGACGAGCTGCGCCTCAGCCTCTCGACCATCGCGATCATCCAGGTCCGCGGCCTGGTCGAGTCCCTGGACGGCAGGCACGAGCGGGCCCGCGAGCTGTTCGTACGAGCCGGGGCGGCGCTGCGGGCCGCCGGGCACGAGTCGCCCGCCGCCACCCTGGAGGTCTACGCCGCCCGCGAAAGCCTCAGGCTGGGCGAGGTACGGCGGGCCGAGGCGGAACTGGGCGCGGAGGAGGCGGGCCCACGCCAGTTGCGCGGCGAGCTGACGGCGGCGGCCGTACGGGCCAGGATCGCCTCGCTCGACGGCGACCACGCGCGCGCCCTGGACGCGGCCGAACGCCTGGACGGCATGCTCGCCGCCACCGACGACCCCTGCCTGCACGGCGACGCCCTGTTCGAGATCGCCCAGATCCAGCGGGACGCCGCCAGGGACCCGGCCGCCGCCGCCCGCCGGGCCCTCGACGCCTACCTGAGCAAGGGCGCCGGCCTGCTGGTGCACAGAGTCCGAAGCTGGATCACCGAGGTCGGACGTCCGCGAATGGAGTAGGGGAACCGTGTCCATGACACCCACGAGCACGCCGCCCTGGCGCAGGGACCAGCGCGCTCACTTTCCCGGAGTGCCCGCCTGGGGCCTGGCCACCACCCGGGAGCCTCCGGAGAGCTTCGAGGTCAGCCCGCTCGCCGAGGTGACCAAGGAGTGGGCCTGGGGCGGCGCCGACGGCTCGGGCGTACGCGTCTGCGTGGTGGACACCGGGGTGGAGGGCTCGCACCCTCGGATCGGCGGCCTGGAACGGGCGGTCGAGGTCGTCCGGGGAGACGACGGGCTCGTCGTCGCCAACTGCGAACCGGTCGACCCGGCCGGGCACGGCACCGCCTGCGCCGGCGTGATCAGGTCGGTCGCCCCCGGCATCTCGATCACCTCGGTCCGCGTGCTCACCGACGGCAAGGCCGGCACGGGCGACGCGCTCATCGCCGGGCTCGGCTGGGCCATCGACGAGGGCTACGACCTGGTCAACCTGAGCCTGTCCACCACCAGGTCAGGCTTCCGCGAAGCCCTGTACGAGCTGGCCGACCGCGCCTACTTCCGCCGCTGCCTGCTGATCGCCGCCGCGCACAACATGCCCGTGCTCAGCTTCCCGTGGATGTTCTCCTCCGTCGTCTCCGTCGCCAGCCACGACGAGGCCGACCCCCTGACGTACTACTACAACCCGGCTCCTCCCGCCGAGTTCCTCGCCCGGGGGGTCAAGGTGCCGGTCGCCTGGCCGGGCGGGCGCGAGATCCGCAGCACGGGCAACAGCTTCGCCGCGCCCCACATCGCGGGCATCTGCGCGCTCATCCTGAGCAAGCACCCCTGGCTGACGCCCTTCCAGCTCAAGACGGTCCTGTACCTGGCAGCCGACAACACCACGAAACCCCATGGAGGGGCCCATGTCCGCTGACGACATCGACAGCACGGAACGCCGGCTGCTGCAGTCCATCGTCGAGGTGGCCCGCCACATGTTCGGCGCCGCCGCCTCCTCGATCTTCCTGGTCGCCCCGGACACCGGCGACCTGGTCTTCGAGGCCGTCTCGGGCGAGGGCGAGAAGGAGCTGGTCGGCAGCCGCTTCCCGATGGGCACCGGGATCGCCGGCTGGGTGGCGGTCAGCGGCCAGCCCATCGTCGCCGACGACGTCGCCTCGGTGAGCCAGTTCGCCCAGGACGCCGCGCAGTCCACCGGCTACCTGCCGCGTACGATCATGGCCGCCCCGCTGATCAGGTTCGAGGAGTGCGTCGGGGTGCTCGAAGTGCTCGACCGGGGGGCCTCGCGCAGCGAGCTCGACGACATGGAGCTGCTCGGCCTGTTCGCCACCCAGGCGGCCTGCGGCCTCGAACTGCTCCTGCGCGTACGCCGCAGCCGCGAGGAGTACGAGCACCCCGACCCGCGCGAGCTGCTGCGCAGGATCAGCGAACGGCTCCCGGGACGCACCGGGCGGCGCGACGCCGCGGCCGTGCAGCTGCTCGCGATCGCCGACGGCCTGCTGAGCCCGTGATTTCCTCGTCCTGACGGGCACTTCGCTCAGGGCGGCATCGCGGAGCACAATGGCGATGTCGTGGCGAGCGTGAGGACTGCCCGAAGGGATGACATGGAAGACAAACGTGTCTGGCCGCTCGTCGGACGCACGGCCGAGTTACGCACTCTCACGGAGGCGGTGGCCCGGCCCGACCTCGGCGGCGTCGTGGTGGCGGGCCCGGCCGGCGTGGGCAGGACCCGGCTGGCCAGGGAGGCCATCACCCGGCTGGCCGCGCTGGGCCACCCCACGTCCTGGGCGACGGGCAGCCGGTCGGCCGCGGTGATCCCGCTGGGCGCGCTGCTCCCGCTCGCCCCGCTGGGCGCCGCGGAGACCGGGCGGCTCTTCGCCCAGTTGGTGGAACGGTTCAGTGAGCCGGCCGGCAAACGCCCGGTGCTGGCGGTCGACGACACCCACCTGCTCGACGGCGCCTCCGCCGCGCTCGTCCACCAGCTCGCCGCGCACACCAGAACCTTCGTGATCAGCACCGTACGCCAGGGCCCCCGGCCGCCGGACGTGGTCACCGCGTTGTGGAAGGAGGGCCTGGCCCTGCGCCTGGACCTGCGGCCGCTCGGCGACGACGAGATGGACCTGCTGCTGGAAGGCGGCCTGGGCGGCCCGCCCGACGTCGTCACCGGGCGTACGCTGCGCCGTCTGGCGGCGGGCAGTCCGCTGGTGCTGCGCGAGCTGGTGCAGGCCGGGCTCGACCACGGCGGGCTGCGGCGCGGCGACGGCCCCTGGCACCTGCGCGGCCGGATGCGGGTCACCGACAGGCTCGCCGACCTGATCGAGGCGCAGATGCAGGCCGACGACCCCGACGTGCTGGAGGTGCTGGAGGTGCTGGCCTGCGCCGAGCCGCTCGGCCAGCCCGCCCTTGAGCGGCTGACCGGGAACTCCGCGGTGGTGCGTGCCGAACGCCAGGGCCTGGTCGTGGTCGAGTCGTCGGGCGCCCGCCACCTGATCAGGCTGGCCATCCCCGCCTACGGCGAGGTGCTGCGCGCCCGCATGCCACGCGCCAGGGCCTGGGCGATCTGGGCCAGGCTCGCCGAACGCCTGGCCGCCGCGCCGCGCCGCCGCGCCGACGACCCGCTCGAAGTGGCCAGGTGGCGGCTGCGCGCCGGGCTTGGCGCCACGCCCCAGGAACTGCTGGCCGCCGCGCGCCGCGCCCTGGAACGGATGGAGCCGCACGACGC
>JABFVJ010000273.1 GCA_013362835.1 Nonomuraea sp.
GCGCAGTTGGAGGCCGTCGCGGTACAGGTGCCAGAAGGAGCGGGTGTCGGCGAGGGCGCGGTCGGTGGCGTACTCGGCGAAGTACTCCGGCTGCGGCAGCCACGGCTTGGCGCTCTCCACGCCCGGGGTGAAGCCGAACGGCGAGGCCTGGCCCGACCAGGGCAGCGGGACCCGGCAGCCGTCGCGGATCCGGGCCCGGCTGCCGGTGCGACGGAAGATCGGGTCGGTGAGCACGTCGTCGGGCAGGTCCACGACCTCCGGCAGACCCAGCTCCTCGCCCTGGTAGATGTAGGCGGCACCGGGCAGGGCCAGCAGGAGCAGCGCGGCGGCGCGGGCGCGGGCGGCGCCGAGGCCGCTGCCCTCGGTGGCGGGTTCGCCGTAGCGGGTGACGGTGCGGACCTGGTCGTGGTTGTTGAGGACCCAGGTGACGGTCGAGCCGGTGCCGGCGATGTCCTGCATGGCCTCGGAGATGACCTTCCGGAAGGCGTCGGCGTCCCAGGAGGCGCTCAGCAGGTCGAAGAAGAAGGCCTGGTGCAGTTCGTCGGAGCGGACGTACTGCGCGTGCTCGCGGGCGGTCGGCACGGACACCTCGCCGACGAGGAGGCGTTCGCCGCCGTCGCGCTCGGTGTACTCCTCGCATATGGAGCGCCAGCGGCGCCACACGTCGTGCACCTCGGGCTGGTTCCAGGCGAGCGGGTTGACCGAGTCGCGGGTGCGGGCGTCGGCCTCCGGGTCGTCGGAGTCGGGCAGCTCGGGGTGCTTGTAGAGGCCGGCGGCGACGTCGATGCGGAAGCCGTCGACGCCCCGGTCCAGCCAGAAGCGCAGCACCCGGTCGAACTCGGCCGCGACCTCCGGGTCACGCCAGTTCCAGTCGGGCTGCTCGGGCGTGAACATGTGCAGGTACCACTGGCCGGGCCGCCCGTCCGCCTCGGTCACCCGGCTCCACGCCGGGCCGCCGAACATCGCGTGCCAGTTGTTGGGCGGCTCGTCGCCGTCCGGGCCGCGGCCGTCGGCGAAGTGGAAGCGGGCCCGGGCCGGGCTGCCGGGAGCCGCCGCGAGCGCCTCGCGGAACCAGGGGTGCTCGCTGGAGCAGTGGTTCGGGACGATGTCGAGCAGCACCTTGACGCCGAGTCGCCGGGCGGCCCCCACGAGCTGGTCGAACTCGTCGAGGTCGCCGAAGAGCGGGTCGACGTCGCAGTAGTCGGCCACGTCGTAGCCGTGGTCGTGCTGCGGCGAGGGATAGAAGGGGCTCAGCCAGATCCCGTCGACGCCGAGCTTCTTGAGGTACGGCAGTCCGGCCCGGACGCCGGCGAGGTCGCCGATGCCGTCGCCGGTGCTGTCGAGGAAGCTGCGGACGTACACCTGATAGATCACTGCGTCACGCCACCAGTGGTGCCTGTTCAACCCATCGACCTGTCTCTGAGGAGGGCAGCGGTTATGCATGCATGTTAAGTAGGCGTGTCGAGAGGGTGTCAATGAAAAGGCAGAAGCTACCGAGCGGTTGAGCGGCTGAATGCGGACAAACTAGGGCGAGAATCAGCGTTTCGAGACGTCCGCGTTACCTAACACGTAAGTAGGAGGTAGGCGAGTGAGTGGCGCGAGTGCGGCTAGCCGCGCGAGATGGCGGCGAGCTCGCGCGCCAGCCGGCGCATCGCGGCGGCGGGCGTCTGGTGCCCGGCCATGGCGTCGTGCACGACCGCCTGCACGACGAGGCTGACCTGGTCGTAGCGCGGGCTCTTGGGGCGCGGCTCGGCCGCGAGGACGCTCGTCCGCAGCGTCGGCAGGTACGGGAACCTGCGGATGAGCGCGGGGTCCTGGTAGAGATCGGCCCGCACGGGCGGCAGCGCGCCACGGGTGAGGACCTGGCGCTGGACGCGCTCACTGGTGAGGTACGCGATCAGACGGGCCGCCGAGTCGGGGTGCCGCGCGTGCGCGCTGACGGCCAGGTTGGAGCCGCCGAGGACGCTGGTCCCCGGCCCGTCGGGCCCGGGCAGGGGGACCGCGCCGACCTTCCCGGCGATCTTCGAACCGGGAGCCGAGGCACCGACGTAGGCGTACGGCCAGTTCCGCAGGAAGAGCAGCCGGCCGTCCTGGAAGGCCTGTTTGGACTCTTCTTCCTTGTAGGTCAGCGCTTCCCTGGGGATCCAGCCCTCGCGCACCCCGCGGGCCAGGAAACCGATGCCCTCGCGGGCCGCCGCCGAGTCGACGGTGACGCGTTCGCCCTCGTCGCCGAGGATCGAGCCGCCCGCCGAGTAGACGGCTTCGGCGGCGTTCACCGTGAGGCCCTCGTAGGGCAG
>JABFVJ010000423.1 GCA_013362835.1 Nonomuraea sp.
GATGGATGGCACTCCTCACCCTGGGGCTGACCGGCTGCGGGGGCACGGCCGGCACGGGCGCGACAGCCGTCCCGACCACAGCCGCCACGGCCGCCGCGACCCCGACCCCGACCCCGACAGCCCCGCCCACCGGCCCCAACGTCTCCGGCTGCTTCACCGAGCAGGACGGCAAGATCTTCACCCACGTCCGCGGCCTGCCCGGCGTGATCACGGGCAAGGGCCCGGTGGGCGTGGTGATCACCTACGAGCGCCGCGGCACGGTGTGCTCCTGGCGTCCGCTGTCCGACCGCCTGGTGGCCGCCGGCTACCGCGTCCTGCTGTACGCCAGGGACGCCAACCTCCTCCCCGAGGACGGCGCGGTCGCCATGGGCAGGCGCCTGGCCAAGGAGAAGGGCGTAGAGCGCGTGTTCCTGCTCGGCGGCTCGATCGGCGCCACCGCCTCGGTCCCGGCGGCCGAGAAGCTGGGCGGCAAGGTGGCCGGCGTCGTGGCCCTGTCAGGCGAGATCGACCAGGGCGACGCGGCCGCGCTGACCGTGCCGCTGCTCCAGATCGGCTCCGAGCACGACTCCTACGGCGGCGCGCAGGACCTGCGCGAGGCCGAGGCCGCCGCCACCAAGGCCCCGGACAACGAGGTGCTGATCATCCCCGGCGAGTCGCTGCACGCCTCGGCCCTGCTGACCAGCCCTCACGCCACGAAGGTGCTCGACACGGTCGTCGCGTTCATGGACCGTCACAAGGGCTGATCTCGACCAGGTTGTCGTGGAAGGCGGGGCCCATGCCGAGGTCCCCGTCCCGCTCGGCCACGACCGCGTTCGGGTTCGCGCCGCCGGGGCTCAGCTTCGGCCACCGCCCCTTGGGCGTCGCCACCACGCCGGGCGCGACCCGGTCGCTGATCTCCACGTCGGCCAGGAACGCGCCGCCGTCGTTGTGCACCCGTACGCGCTGCCCGCCCACCAGCCCGCGCGCCGCCGCGTCGGCCGGGTTCACCAGCACCGCGGGCTCCTTGGCCCGCCGCCGCAGCTCGGGGTTGTTGGCGAAGATCGTGTTCAGGAACGTGTGCGAAGCCGGCGTGATCAGCGTCAACGGGTACGCCGACCGCGACGCGACCGCCGTGTGCGGCGGCACGTACGCCTTCCCCGCCCGGGGGAACCGCGTCCGCCCCGAAGCCGTCGGGAACCCCTCGGCGAAGGGCGCGTACGGCGTGGGGTAGTTCATCCGCACCCATCCCTCCTTGCGCAGCCGGTCGAGCGTGACGCCCGCGAGCGACGGATGCCCGCTCGACAGCAGCGACTCGGCCAGCTCCAGGTCGGAGTCGTACAGGGAGGGCTCGGTGAGGCCCATGTGCGCGGCCAGCCGCCGGAACGTCTCGGTCGTGGACAGGCACTCGCCGGGCGGCGGCACGGCGGGCTCGTTCCACAGCAGGTACATGTGGCCGTAGCCGGCGTGCAGGTCCATGTGCTCGGTCTGCATGGTCGCGGGCAGCACGATGTCGGCGTAGTCCACGGTGTCGGTCGGGAACTGCTCCATGACGACCGTGAACAGGTCCTCGCGGGCGAGCTGCCGCCTGATCGCGTTCGCGTCGGGGGTCGAGCCGAGCGGGTTGGCGGCGTACACCCACAGGCACTTGACGTCGTCGAGCTGCGAGGCGAGCTTGGTCATGACCAGCGTGCGCACCGGCTTTTCCAGCAGGTCGTCGCGGGTGTCGATGTTCATGTGCACGTGACCGCTGGTCGAGTACGCCACGCCGCCGCCCGGGTGCCGCCAGTCGCCCGTCACGGCGGGGATCGCGGTGATCGTCCGCATCGCCGTGCCGCCGCCCGCGTGCCGCTGGATGCCCATCGTGGCGCGGATGGCGGTCGGGCGGGTGTGGGCCAGGCGCATCCCCAGGCTGTGGACGGCCTCGGCGGGGATCCCGGTGATCTCGGCCACCCGCTCCACCGGGTACTCCAGGATCTCCTGGCGGAACTCGTCCCAGCGTTCGGTGTGCTCGGCCAGGAACTCCTCGTCCTGGGCGTTCTCCGCGAGCACGACGTTGAGCAGCCCGAGCGCGAGCGCGGCGTCCGTGCCCGGCCTGATCGCCAGGTGCTCGTCGGCCTGGTCGGCGGTCCTGGTGCGGATCGGGTCGATCGCGACGACGTACGCGCCGTCGGCCCGCGCGTCCTGGATGAACTTCCACAGGTGGTGGCCGCTGGTCAGTGTGTTCGTGCCCCAGAGCAGGATCAGCCTGGCCTGCGCGAAGTTCTCCGGGTCCATGCCGCCCGCGGTGCCGTTGGCCAGCCAAAGGCCGGTGCTCCCGGCCGCCGAGCAGATGTTCAGCCAGTGCTTGGACGCCCCCAGGACGTTCCAGAACCGGCGGCCCGCCACGCCCTCGCAGCCCTGCAGATAGCCGAGCGACCCCGTGCCCAGGTACGGCCAGATCGCCTCGCCGCCGTGCTCGTCCACGATGCCGCGCAGCCGGGTCGAGATCTCGTCGAGCGCCTCGTCCCACGTGATGCGCTCGAACCGCCCCGACCCCTTCGGCCCGGTACGCCGCATCGGATACAGGATGCGGTCGTCCGCCTGGGTGTGCTCCAGATACCGGTTGACCTTCACGCAGAGCGCGCCACGGGTGTAGGGATGGTCGGGGTTGCCGCGCATCTTGACCGCGCGCCCGTCCTCGACGGTGACCACCCACGAACAGGTGTCCGGGCAGTCAAGCGGACATGCCCCCAAAACCCTCAATTCGCCCGACATGGGATCCAGACTACGTCCCAGGCCAGGCGTAGCGGGCGACCACGTACGCCATCGCGTCCGAGGCCGCCTTCAACGTCTCCGCGTTCACGTTCCGCAGGCCGTCGCAGGGCTGGTGGTAGCAGGGATCCTTCGGCTCGCCCGCCCTCCCGCCGAACCGCTTCGCCTCCGCCGCCGTCTTCTCCTGCTGGCCGCCGGTGAACAGCCCGGCCGCCGGGATGCCCGCGTCCAGGAACGGCGCGTAGTCGGAGGCCCCGCGGAACGGCGTCGAGTGGTACGGCAGCCCCCGCTCGGCGAAGTACCCGCGAAAGGCCGCCTCGGCCCGGTCGTCCCCGTCGTAGATCGCGTACGTGTGGTTGGGCGACCCGATCATGTCGAAGTTCAGGTAGACCTCGATCCGCGCCCGTTCCCGCGCGGGCAGCCGGTCCACGTAGTGCCGAGACCCGATCAGCCCCACCTCCTCGGCGCCCCACCAGGCGAACCTCACCGCGTGGTCCGGCCGCGCCCGCGCCATCAGCAGCGCCAGCTCCAGCGCCGCCGCGCTGCCCGTGCCGTTGTCGTTGATCCCCGGCCCGCGCTCCACCGAGTCCAGGTGCGCCCCGACCATGACCACCTTCCCGCCCGGCCGCGCCGCCGCAGTCTCGGCCAGCACGTTCCGCGTGGTCGCCTTCTCGTTCCTGGTCCGCGTCACGACCCGTACCCGGTCGAGCCCGGCGGCCTTCGCCCCGACGGCCGGCCCGACCCCGACCACCGGGATCGGCTGCGGCACCTCCAGCGAACCCCGGAAGGGCTTCTTCCCGTCCACCACGACCAGCGCCGCCGCGCCCGCCTTGGCCGCGTTCTCCGCCTTCGCCCTGAACGTGCACCGCCCCCGATCGCTCATCGCGACCTCCCCGCGCCCCAACCCGCGGAAGTCCCCGGCCTCGCACCCGTCACCGACCCGCCGCGGACGCCCCACGACCTCCCCGCTCCCCGAGAACCGCAGCGTCGACACCCCTTCGTACGCCCGCCGCCCCGCCAGCACCGCCGGCCCGAGCTCGTGGAAGGAATCGAAGGTGAACGGTTGGAGCTCCACCGTGTAGCCTGCCTCGCGCAGCCTGGCCGCGACGTAATCGGCCGACGCGTCGTGACCGGGCAGCCCGGCCGCGCGGTTTCCCCCGTGCGCGCCGGCGATGGAGTCGAACGCCCGGAGATGGCCGAGCACGTGATCGACCGAGATCGTGTCAAGCAGCCGGGCATCGGGGGCGATGAGAGCCAGCAGCAGCATCGCGACAGTGAACATGCCATGAACGTCCCAGGGCTTCACGGCGTCCACACGCGGGCAGGTCAATGCTGGCCGAGTCCTTACCCGGTGTGCCCACCGGGCCGACAAATGAGGACACTGGACAACAGAGATCGTACGGTCCGGCCGGGAAGGTGCAGAATCACTGTCGGTGGCCGAAATCAGGGAACGAGATGATGACACGGAGGGCCTCTCGGAGGAGGATCCGCCCGTGGCCGAGTCACGCGCTGACGGGGGCGTCTACGTAGTCGAGCCGCTCCTTCCCCAGCGCCTGCGCCGCCCCTCCGACCTGCTGCGTTTCTTCGCGACGCTGATGGTGCTCGCCGCGGTGATCCTGCTCGCCCTCGTGGCCAAGCAGACGCTCAACGGCCTGGAGCAGGACGTCAAGGTCGGCGCCGAGATGGTGCCGCTGCTCAGCCGGGTGGCGGCCTTCATCGGCAGCGCCGCCGTGCTCATCGTGCCGGCCGCGTTCGCCGTCGAGCGCGTCTTCCACCGCGACGGGCTGCGCGTCGCCGAGGGCCTGATCGCCGCGATCATCGGCATGGCCGGCTCGTTCCTGCTCGGCCAGTGGATCGAGGCGAGCCATCTCGCCGACCTGCGCACGCTGCTGACCGGCGACCGCGAGATCGAGCCGCTCAACACGCTGCTCACCTCGGTGATCGCCTACACGACCGCGGTCCGCATCGCCCGCCGCCCCACCTGGCGCATGCTCATGTGGACGTCGATCGCCCTCTACATCCTCACCTACTTCTCCGGCCGCCAGATCACCCTGCCGAGCGCCATCGTCACCGTGCTGGTCGGCATGGCCATCGGCTACGCCACCCTGTACGGCCTCGGCAGCCCCAACACCCGCCCGCCCGGCAGCGCCGTGGTCGCCGCGCTGCGCAAGCTGTCGTTCTCGCCCGTCTCCGCCCGCCGCATCGAGGACGACCACCAGGGCAGCCGCCGCTACGCCATCGGCCTCAAGGACGGCACCGGCCTCGACGTCACCGTGCTCGACCGCGACCGGCAGGTCGCCGGGCTGCCGTACCGGCTGTGGCGGCGCATCAGGCTCAACTCCGAGACCAGACGCAGGGCCATCCGCTCACTCCGCGCCGAGCTCGAACGCGAGGCGCTGATGGCGTACGCGGCCCAGGCGGCGGGCGCGAGCACCCCGCGCCTGCTCGGCACCAGCGAGATCGGCACCGAGGCCGCGCTGCTCGCCTACGAGCACATCGAGACCCGCCCGCTCGACGAGGTGCCCGACGCCGAGATCGACGACGCCCTGCTCGCCCAGATCTGGGAGCAGGTCGCGCTGCTGCAGATCCAGCGCCTCGCCCACCGGCGGCTCACCGGCGACAGCGTCCACCTCGACCGGGCCGGCCGGGTCGTGCTGACCGACGCCCGCAGCGGCGAGATCGCCGCCGGCGACCTGCTGCTCCGGCTCGACATCGCCCAGCTGCTCACCTACCTGGCGCTGCGCGTCGGCGCCGAGCGCTCGGTCCGCGCCGCCGCCGCCGTGATGGGCCCCGACGCCCTCGCCGCCGCCATGCCGCTGCTCCAGCGCATCGCCCTGACCAGGGAGACCCGCGCGGCCCTGTCCAGGACCAAGAACGTGCTCACCGGCCTGCGCGACCACATCGTCGCCCTGAAACCCCAGGGCAAGGTCGAAGAGGTACGCCTGGAGCGTTTCCGCCCGCGCACCCTGATCACGATCATCGCCAGCACGGTCGCCGCCTACGTCGTGCTCTCCCAGCTCAGCAAGGTCGACCTCTACAAGGTGGTCACCACCGCCAACTGGGCCTGGTCCGGTCTGGCGCTGATCGCGTCGTTCGTCAGCTTCGTCGCCGCCGCCCTCATGCTGCGCGGCTTCGTGCCCGAACGGCTGCCGCTCTGGCGTACCGTGCTGGTGCAGTTCGCGTCGTCGTTCGTCAAGCTGGTCGCGCCCGCCGCCGTCGGCGGCGTCGCGATCAACACCCGCTACCTGCAGAAACGCGGCATCTCGCCGGCGCTCGCGGTGGCCAGCGTGGGCGCGTCGCAGCTCATCATGCTGGTCTTCCACATCCTGCTGCTCCTGCTGTTCGCCTACATCACCGGCTCCGACGCGGCGACCTCGTTCACGCCCTCGCGCGGCCTGGTCGTGGTGATGCTCGCCATCGCGCTGCTGGTCGCGGTGGTGCTCGGCGTGCCGCCGCTGCGCCGGATGGTGACCGTACGCATGCGCAGGCTGTTCTCGAACGTGCTGCCCCGCCTGCTCGACGTCCTGCAGTCGCCCGCCAAGATGGTCGAGGCCAGCGTCGGCACCCTGATGATCACCATCGCGTTCGTGGCCTGCCTCGACGCGTGCGTGGCGGCGTTCGGCGGCGAGCTCAGCTTCACCGCCGTCGCCGTCGTCTACCTCACGGCCAACGCCATCGGCTCGGCCGCCCCCACCCCCGGCGGCCTCGGCGCGGTCGAGTACGCGCTCACCCTGGGGCTGGTCGCGGCGGGTCTCGAATGGGACCTCGCGGCGTCGGCCGTGCTGCTGCACCGGCTGCTCACGTTCTGGCTGCCGGTGCTGCCCGGCTGGGCCGCCTTCACCTACCTCCAGCGGCACGAAGCTTTGTGACGGCGTCGATCGCGTCCAGTTCGTCCTCGGTGAAGGCCGGACCGTCCACGCAGGCCACGTTGTCCTCAAGCTGCCTGACGCTGCTCGCCCCGATCAGCACGCTCGTCACCCTCGGATCGCGCAACGTCCACGACAGCGCCATCTGGGCCAGCGACTGCCCGCGGCCCGAGGCGATCTCGTTGAGGTCGCGCGCCAGGTCCCGGTCGATCCGGTCGGCGCTCAGGAACCGGCTCGTCGCCGCCCGCGAGTCCGACGGCACGCCCTCCAGGTAGCGGTCGGTCAGCAGCCCCTGCGCCAGCGGCGAGAACACGATGCAGCCCATGCCCGCCTCCTCCAGCACGTCGAGCAGCCCGTCCTCGATCCACCGGTTGATCATGGAGTAGGACGGCTGGTGGATGAGCAGCGGCGTGCCGAGCTCGCGCATGATCCTGGCCGCCTGCGCGGTCTGCTCGGGCGAGTAGTTGGAGATGCCCGCGTACAGCGCCTTGCCCGAGCGCACCGCCCGGTCCAGCGCCCCCATGGTCTCCTCCAGCGGCGTCTCGGGGTCCGGACGGTGGCTGTAGAAGACGTCCACGTACTCCAGGCCCATGCGGGCGAGCGACTGGTCGAGGCTCGCCAGCACGTACTTGCGCGACCCCCACTCCCCGTACGGCCCCGGCCACATGTCGTACCCGGCCTTGGTCGAGATGACCAGCTCGTCCCGGTACGCCGCGAAGTCCTCCCGGAAGATCCGCCCGAAGTTCCGCTCCGCCGACCCGTACGGCACCCCGTAGTTGTTGGCCAGGTCGAAATGCGTCACCCCGAGGTCGAACGCGCGACGCAGGATCGCCCGCGAGTTCTCGATCGGCCGGTCGTCGCCGAAGTTGTGCCACAACCCCAGCGACACCGCCGGCAGCCTCAGCCCGCTGCGCCCGCTCCGGTTGTACGGCTGGCGCTCGTAGCGCCGCTCGTCGGCCTGATACGTCATGCTGATGTGCCTCTCTCGATGATCCAGGAAAGCGCGAACGCCTCCTCGCGCCAGGCGTCGTACCGCCCGCTGCGGCCGCCGTGCCCCGCACCCATCTCCGTCTTGAGCAGGAACGGCCCGCCGGAGGCGGTCGCCCGCAGCCGCGCGATCCACTTGGCCGGCTCGTGGTACAGCACCCGCGTGTCGTTCAGGCTGGTGATCGCCAGAATCGGCGGGTACGCCCGCCCGTCCACGTTCTCGTACGGCGAGTAGCTCTTCATGTACGCGTAGACGTCCGGGTCGTGCAGCGGGTCGCCCCACTCGTCCCATTCGATCACCGTCAGCGGCAGCGACGGGTCGAGGATCGTGTTGAGCGCGTCCACGAACGGCACCTCGGCCACCACTCCCGCGAACTCCTCGGGAGCCAGGTTCGTCACCGCGCCCATCAGCAGCCCGCCCGCCGAGCCGCCCCGCGCGATCACCCGCCCGCTCCAGCCGCTCGCCTTCAGGTGCCGCGCCACGTCCACGAAGTCCGTGAACGTGTTCCGCTTCCTGGTGAGCTTGCCCTCCTCGTACCACCGGCGGCCCATCTCGCCGCCGCCCCTGACGTGCGCGACGGCGAAGACGAACCCGCGGTCGAGCAGCGACAGCCGGGCGACCGAGAACCCCGGGTCGATCGAGGTCTCGTAGCTGCCGTACCCGTACAGCAGGGTCGGGGCCGGCGTGAGCGTGTCCTTGCGCTTGACGATCGAGACCGGGACGCGCGTGCCGTCCTCAGCCGTCGCCCACTCGCGGAACTGCTCGTAGTCGCCCGGGTCGTAGCCGCCGAGCACCGGCCGCCGCTTGAGCAGGATCAGCTCGTGGGAGTCCAGCTCGTAGTCGTAGACGCTGGGCGGGGTCACCATGCTCGTGTAGGCGAGCCTGAGCCGCGTCGTGGTGAACTCGGGGTTGCCGGCCGGGCTGACGTCGTACAGGGGCTCGGGGAAGTCGATCTCGTACGCGTTGCGCTCGGCGGCCTCGATCCGCTCGCGCCACGTCGTGCCGGCGGCGCTGTAGGGCAGCACGCGCAGGCCCGTCTGGCCGTCGCGGCGAAGGTGCACGACGGCGTGGTCGGAGAACGCGTCGATCTCCAGGAGTCTGGTGTCGTCGCGGTGGCCGATCAGCGGGGTCCACTCGCCGGGGGCGTCGAGGGGGGCCGTGGCCAGCTCGAAGTTCTCGGCGTTCTCGTTGTGCAGGACGTAGAAGAAGTCGCCCGCGTGCTCGACGCCGTACTCCACGCCGGTCTTCCTGGGCCTGACGATCTGAAACTCGCCCGTGGGGTCGGTCGCGTCGAGGAGGCGCACCTCGCTCGTGATCTTGCTGCCCGCGCCCAGCACAAGGTACCGCTCGCTGCGGGTCAGCCCGATGCCCACCCAGTAACGCTCGTCGGTCTCCTCGTAGACCAGCACGTCCTCCTCGGTGCCGAGGGTGTGCCGGTAGACCTGGTAGGGCCGCCAGGCGTCGTCCACCCGCGTGTAGAAGAACGCCGAACCGTCCGCCGACCAGGCGCCGCCGTAGAAGATGTCTTTGATCTCGTCGGCCAGCACCTCACCCGTCTCAAGGTTCTTGAACCTCAGCGTGAAGCGCTCGTCGCCCTTGTAGTCGGTCGAGTAGGCCAGAATCGTGCCGTCGGGCGTGACGGCGCTGGTGCCCACCGAGAAGAACTCGCTGTCGCCCGCGAGCTCGTTGCCGTCGAGGATCACCTGCTCGCGCTCAAGGCGCTCGCCCGGGGTGATCTGCGGTGGCGCCTCGCTGTCGGCCGGCACCCGGCAGGAGACCGCGTACTGCTTGCCTTCCTCCGTACGCGTGAAGTACCACCAGGCGCCCTTGCGGCTCGGCACCGACAGGTCGGTCTCCTGGGTGCGCCCCTTGATCTCCTGGAAGACCTGCTCCTGGAGTTCGGCGAGATGCGCGGTGTGCTCTTTGAGAAACTCGTTCTCCGCTTCCAGGTACGCGGTTGTGTCCGGGTCGTCCTTGTTGCTTAGCCAGGCGTACTCGTCGATGAACGTGTCGCCGTGATGGATGCGCTCAGTCGGGACCTTCTTCGCCACTGGCGGCGTGTTGCTGCTCACGGGGGGAGTCTATGTTCGGCCGTGATCGTTCTGTGGCCGAGCGACCTGACGAAGGCGTCCCGAGTGGTCCGGGAGCGCTGCTAATCTTTAGGAGCCGACGAGATGCGGCGCAACCCACTTCCTTCACTCCGGTGACTTCGGTGCGTTGTGACGCGGATGTCGGCAATCCCTTCTGGCTCGCGGGTCTGGAGATCGGTTCGCTAACCGAGCGACAGGCTGGTAAGTTAGAGGGGTTGTCCCGGAAGCGGGGCGCGACTTAATTCCCGCAGGTCGAGCAAGTCGAGTCAATTTGACAGACACTTG
>JABFVJ010000258.1 GCA_013362835.1 Nonomuraea sp.
CCTTATGCGGTCTTCGACAACTCCGGCCAGGACTGCTGCGCCCGCTCGCGCATCCTCGTCCAGGCCGACGTGTACGACGAGTTCCTGGAACGCCTGTCGGCGGCCGTACGCGGCGTCAAGGTCGGCGACCCGCTGGAGGAGTCCACCGAGATGGGCCCGCTGATCAGCGCCGAACACCTGGAACGGGTCCGGGGCTTCGTCGAGGGCACGCCCTTCCTCCAGGGCGACTGCCCGGCGGGCAAGGGCTACTGGTTCCCGCCGACCGTGCTGACCTCGAAGGTCACCGACCGGGCGTTCACCGAGGAGATCTTCGGGCCGGTCGTGTCGGTGGTGCCGTTCGCCGACGAGGCCGAGGCCGTACGCATCGCCAACGACACCCCGTACGGGCTGAGCGGGTCCATCTGGACCCGTGACGTGGGACGCGCGCTGCGCGTGGCCCGCGCGGTCGAGTCGGGGGCGCTGTCGGTGAACTCGCACTCCTCGGTGCGCTACTGGACCCCGTTCGGCGGCTTCAAGCAGTCGGGCCTCGGCAGGGAGCTCGGCCCGGACGCCCTGGCGGCGTTCACCGAGACCAAGAACGTCTTCATCTCATGGGAGTGAAACAAGTGCAGCGTTTGCAGGGCCGGGTGGCCGTCATCACCGGGGCGGGGAGCGGGATCGGGCTGGCCACGGCGCGCAGGTTCGCCGAGGAGGGCGCGAAGGTCGTCTGCGTCGACATCGACGAGGAGGCGGGCGCCAAGGTCGCGAACGAGGTCGGCGGCATCTTCGTCAAGGCCGACGTGACCAGCGAGGACGACGTCGTCCGCATGTACCGGACGGCGTTCGACACCTACGGCCGCGTGGACGTCGCCTTCAACAACGCCGGCATCTCGCCGCCCGACGACGACTCGATCCTGGAGACCGGCATCGACGCCTGGCGCCGGGTCCAGGAGGTGAACCTGACCAGCGTCTACCTGTGCTGCAAGCACGTCATCCCGTACATGCGGGAGCAGGGCAAGGGCTCGATCATCAACACCGCCTCGTTCGTGGCCGTGATGGGGTCGGCCACGTCGCAGATCTCGTACACGGCCTCCAAGGGCGGCGTGCTGGCGATGTCGCGCGAGCTGGGCGTGCAGTTCGCCCGCGAGGGCATCCGGGTCAACGCGCTGTGCCCGGGGCCGGTGAACACGCCGCTGCTGCAGGAGCTGTTCGCCAAGGACCCGGAGCGGGCCCAGCGGCGCCTGGTGCACATCCCGGTGGGCCGCTTCGCCGAGGCGTCGGAGATCGCGGCGGCGGTGGCGTTCCTGGCCAGCGACGACGCCTCGTTCATCACGGGCGCGGAGTTCCTGGTCGACGGCGGCATCTCCGGCGCGTACGTGACGCCGCTGTGACCCGTCCTGTCATCGGGATCACCACGTACGTGGAGCCCGCGCGGTACACGGTGTGGGACCTGCCCGTCGCGCTCCTGCCGTACATGTACGTCGAGAAGGTGACGGCGGCCGGCGGGCAGCCCGTGCTGCTGCCCCCGGCGGGCGACCCGGCGGGGCTCGTGGGCCGCCTGGACGGGCTCATCCTGGCCGGCGGCGGCGACATCGCCCCCGCCAGGTACGCCGAGCCTCGGCACGAGCGCACCGGGTACGTCCGCGAGTTCCGCGACGAGGCCGAGTTCGCGCTCATGGCGGCGGCCCTCGACGCCGGGCTGCCGTACCTGGGCATCTGCCGCGGCCTCCAGGTGCTCAACGTCGCCCTGGGCGG
Source organism: Nonomuraea sp. (assembly GCA_013362835.1). The sequence goes on from JABFVJ010000258.1 coordinate 1,735, forward strand.
CAGCCTGCACCAGCACCTGCCCGACGTGGTCGGCCACACCGGCCACTCCCCCGCGCCCGGCGAGTTCGGCGACCTGCCGGTCGTCCCCGTCCCCGGCAGCCGCCTGGCGACGGCGCTGGGGGCGGTCCCCGTGACGGTCCCGCACTACCACCACCAGGCCGTCGACCGCCTGGCCCCCGGGCTGACCGTCACCGCGACGGCCGAGGACGGCACGATCGAGGCGGTGGAGCTGGACTCCGGCGGCTTCGCGATGGCGGTGCAGTGGCACCCGGAGGCGGCGGGCGACCTCGCGCTCTTCGAGGCGCTCACAGCCGCCTGCTGAAGCGGTTACTGGAAAGCTTCTTTACCTTTTCTGCGGCAACAAAAGCGGCGAAATGCCTGCTCAGGGGGCCATACCACGGCGTTATAGACAACTTGTTGGGTACCGGGTCGCGCCATCCCGGTGTCACCCTGTGTTCATCCCCAGCCGGCCGGGGCTCTTCCACTCCACACCCCCCTGAGGAGCCAGAGAGTGAACCCCAAACTCAGGTTGGGGGCTGCCGCAATGCTCGCGCTAGCCCTGACCACCAGCACGCTTGTGGGCGCCACGAGCGCGACAGCCCAAGCATCGCCGGTGGCCGATCCTCCCAGCCCCGACGAGCGCAGGAACGCGATCGCCACCGCGCACAGCGCGATCCTGGCCGACTCGGCGGCACTGCTGGCATCCGAGCAGGACACGTTCACGCTGACGTCCACGGTCGAAGGCGTCCGCGGCCTGCAGTACCTGACCTACGCCCGTACGCACGCGGGTCTGCCCGTGTACGGCGGCGACGTGGTCGTCGCCACCGACGCGTCCGGCGCGGTGGTCGACACGGTCACCACCGGACAGCAGTCCAAGATCAGCATCGGCACCAAGGCGAAGGTGACGGCGGCCGCCGCCGCCGTGACGGCCAGGGCCAAGGTGGCCCGCGTCGAGACCGTCGCCACGCCCGTCCTGTCCGTCCACGCCACCACGGCCAAGCCGCGGCTGGCGTACGAGGTCCTGGTCACCGGCGCTAACGCCACCGGTCACGAGACCAAGCTCCACGTGTACGTGGACGCGGTCACCGGCAAGGTGATCGACTCCTGGGACGAGGTCCGCGACGGCACCGGCAACAGCTACTACAACGGCACCGTCACCATCGACACCACCCCGTCGTACTCGATGCGCGACCCGCGCAGGAGCGGCGTCCAGTGTGGCGGCCAGAACGGCGCCGTCTACACCAAGACGACCGACACCTGGGGCAACGGCTCCGGCACCAACCTGGAGACCGCCTGCGTCGACGCGCTCTACGCCGCGCAGCGCGAATGGGACATGCTGAGCGCCTGGCTCGGCCGCAACGGCATCAACGGCCAGGGCGGCGGCTACCCGGCGCGCGTCGGCCTCGCCGACGTCAACGCCTACTGGAACGGCCAGTACGGCTCGTTCGGCCACAACTCCGCCAACTCCCAGCAGCTCACCTCCATGGACGTGGTGGGCCACGAGTTCGGCCACGGCATCTTCCAGTTCACCAGCGGCGGCTCGGGCAGCGGCAACGAGACCGGTGGCATGAACGAGTCCACCGGCGACATCTTCGGCGCGCTCACCGAGGCGTACGCCAACAACCCGAGCGACCCGCCGGACTACACGGTCGGCGAGGAGGTCAACCTCTCCGGCTCGGGGCCGATCAGGAACATGTACAACCCGGGCGCCCTCGGGCACCCGAACTGCTACAGCACCGCCATCCCGAACACGGAGGTGCACGCGGCCGCCGGCCCGCAGAACCACTGGTTCTACCTGGTCGCCGAGGGCACCAACCCCTCGGGCAAGCCCGCGAGCTCCCGCTGTGACAACGGCGCGGCGATCACCGGCATCGGCATCCGCAAGGCCGGCGAGATCTTCATGTCCGCGCTGAACATGAAGACCCAGCCGTGGAACCACGCCAAGGCCAGGGTCGCGACCCTGCGGGCCGCCCAGCAGCTGTACCCGAACAGCTGCACCGAGTTCAACGTGGTCAAGAGCGCCTGGGACGGCGTCAGCGTACGCGCCCAGTCCGGTGAGCCGACCTGCAACCAGCAGGGCAACGACTTCTCGGTCACCCTCCAGCCCGCGTCCGGCACCGTCACGCCGGGCCAGAGCACCACGACCCAGGTCAGGACCACCGTGACCAGCGGTTCCGCGCAGTCGATCACCCTGCGGACCGGCACCCTGCCGTCCGGCGTGACCGCCTCGTTCAACCCGGCCACGATCACCGCCGGCCAGACCTCGACGCTGACGGTCTCCACGACCGCGTCGGCGGCGCAGGGCAACGTCTCCATCGGCATCACCGCCGACGGGGCCGACGTGGACCGGCAGGCCACGTACAACCTGCAGATCGGGCAGAGCGCGCCGGACGACTACTCCTTCGGCGTCACCCCGTCGTCGGCCTCGGTGCAGGCGGGCGCCTCGGCCACGGCCACGATCAGCACGCAGGTCACCGCGGGCCAGGCGCAGAGTGTGGCGCTGTCGGCGAGCAACGTGCCCTCGGGCGTGACCGTCAGCTTCAGCCCGGCGACGATCACGTCCGGCCAGTCGTCCACGGTGACGATCGCCACCACGAGCGGCGTCACGCCGAACACGTACACGATCAGCCTGAACGGCGACGGCGCGAGTGCCGACCACTCGGCCTCGTTCAGCCTGACGGTGGGCGGCGACCAGGGCACCACGTGGCAGACCTGGACGGCGTACACGGCCGGACAGACGGTCTCCTACCAGGGCGTCAACTACCGCTGCCTGCAGTCGCACACCAGCCTGCCGGGCTGGGAGCCGCCCAACACGCCTGCCCTCTGGCAGCCGATCTAAGTCGCACGACCTGGGCGGCCACGCCGGGGTGGCCGCCCACCCTCCCCTTCGGGGCCCCTCTTAGGAGTCATCGAACGTGAACGCCATGCTCAGGCTGGGCGCCGCGGCCACCGCCGCGTTGGCCCTGACCCTCACCACGCCGGCCGGACCGGCCGGCGCCGCCGCCGATCCCGCGCCGGACATCCCCGTCGCGAACGTGACGGCACATCTGAGCCAGCTCCAGTCCATCGCCACGAGCAACGGCGGCAACCGTGCCTCGGGCCGGCCGGGCTTCACCGCCTCGGTCAACTACATCAAGGGCAAGCTCGACGCGGCCGGGTTCACCACCCGGGTGCAGAGCTTCAGCGGCGGCAGCAACCTGATCGCCGACTGGCCGGGCGGCCCGGCGAACCAGACCGTGATGCTCGGCGCCCACCTCGACAGCGTCGCGGCCGGCCCCGGGATCAACGACAACGGCTCCGGCTCGGCCGCCCTGCTGGAGAACGCCCTGACCCTCGCCGCCAAGCGGCCCTCGCTCACCAAGCACGTACGGTTCGCCTGGTGGGGCGCCGAGGAGCAGGGAATGGTCGGCTCCAGGTACTACGTCCAGAGCGGCGGGGCGAGCGGGGTCGAGGTGTACCTCAACTTCGACATGATCGCCTCGACCAACGCCGGCTACTTCGTCTACGACGACGACGCCACCCTGCAGCGCACCTTCAACGAGTACTTCTCGTCGATCGGCCTGCAGACCGAGGGTGACAGGGAGGGCGACGGCCGCAGCGACCACGCCTCGTTCAAGAGCGCGGGCGTACGGGTCGGGGGCCTGGCGACGGGGGCCGGCGCGGTCAAGAGCTCGGCGCAGGCCGCCAAGTGGGGCGGCTCGGCCGGGCAGGCGTTCGACCGCTGCTACCACAGCGCGTGCGACAGCTACCCGAGCGCGATCAACACCACGGCGCTCGACCGGAACACGGACGCCATCGCCTACACCCTCTGGAAGCTCGCCGTGGGCGGCACGCCCGCGGAGAACGACTACTCGATCTCGGTGACCCCGTCGTCGGCGTCGGTCCAGGCCGGCCAGTCGGCTACCGCGGCGGTCAACACCCAGGTCACGTCCGGCCAGGCGCAGAGCATCGCGCTCTCCGCAGGGAACGTGCCGAGCGGGGTCACCGTCTCCTTCAACCCGTCGACGATCACAGCGGGCCAGTCGTCCACCGTCACGGTCGCCACCACGAGCGGCGTCGCGGCGGGGACGTACACGATCGGGCTCAACGGCGACGGGGCGACGGCGGATCACTCCGCCTCCTTCACCCTGACCGTCGGAGGGGACGGCCAGGGCACCACCTGGGCCGCCTACACGGCCTACACGGCCGGGCAGACGGTCACCTACCAGGGGGTGAGCTATCGCTGCCTCCAGGCGCACACCAGCCTGCCCGGCTGGGAGCCGCCGAACGTGCCCGCTCTCTGGGCACGCGTCTGACACCGCGCGCGGGCCGGTCTCCCGGCCCGCGCGCGCCGGCTGCCGCGTGCGAGCTGACCTGCCATGACCGGCTCGTGCGCGGCCACCAACACGGCCGCGGCCCCGCCTCTCCGGGGCCGCGGCCGCTTTTTCGTGCTTGCGGTGTGACGGACCGATACGCGACAACACCCCCATGGGCGCACTAGGCTGACGGACATCACCGGCGAAACCGTGCGGGAGAGCACTCTGACATCCGGTCAGGGTCCCTGAAGGAGCAAGCCCTCCCCGCGAACCTCTCAAGGCAAAGGACCGCGCGGCTACCTCATGAGGGCGTCCTCATGGGGAGGTGACCTCTGGAAAGCAGGCCCTCAGGGCCTCGCCGAAGGTGAAAGTCCGGCAAAACTCGGGCGAAGCTCTCAGGCATCCATGACAGAGGGGGAGGATGCTGGCATCCAATCCTGTCCCGAGGTGCGACACATGTCCCGACCTACGCCGCTACGAGACGTCCACGAGGCCCTTGGCGCCACGCTCACCGACTTCGCGGGGTGGCTCATGCCCCTGCGGTACGGGAGCGAGTCCGCGGAGCACAACGCCGTACGCCAGGCGGCCGGGCTGTTCGACCTCTCGCACATGGGCGAGATCTTCCTGACCGGCCCGCAGGCGGGCCAGGCGCTGGACTACGCGCTGGTCGGCCACCTGTCGGCGCTCGCGCCCGGCCGCGCCAGATACACGATGATCGTGAACGAGCGCGGCGGGGTGCTCGACGACCTCATCGTCTACCGGCTCGGCGACGAGGAGTTCATGGTCGTGGCGAACGCCTCGAACTATGAAATGGTCGCGGATGAGCTGAAAAATCGCGCTAAGGCGTATGAAGTGGTCGTTGAGGACCGCTCCGAGCAGTACGCCCTGATCGCCGTCCAGGGGCCGAAGGCCCAGGAGATCCTGGCCACGCTCACCGACGCCGACCTCGACGGGCTCAAGTACTACGCGGGCCTGCCCGCGCTGGTCGACGGCCGGCAGGCGCTCATCGCCCGTACCGGCTACACCGGCGAGGACGGCTTCGAGCTGTTCGTCGCCAACCAGGACGCCGTGCCGCTCTGGCACGCCCTGGAGGCCGCGGGCGAGCCGTACGGGCTCAAGGCCGCCGGCCTGTCCAGCCGCGACACCCTCAGGCTGGAGGCCGGCATGCCGCTCTACGGCAACGAGCTGAGCTCCGGCCTGACCCCGTTCGACGCGGGGCTGGGCAGAGTGGTGAAATTCGACAAGCCCGGTGACTTCGTCGGCAGGGCGGCGCTCGAGGCGGTCAAGGACGACCGGCCGCGGCGCCGGCTCGTCGGCCTGGTCGCGCGGGGCCGCCGGGTGCCGCGTCACGGCTACCCGGTCACCCGAGACGGCGCCGTCGTCGGCGAGGTCACCAGCGGTGCGCCCTCCCAGACCCTGGGCAAGCCCATCGCGATGGCCTACGTGGACGCCGGGGCCGACGCAGGTCTGGCCGTGGACATTCGGGGCAGCCATGAACCTATGGACCTGGTCGAGCTGCCCTTCTACAGGAGGAACAAGTGAGCAACATCCCTGACGACCTCAGCTACACCAAGGAGCACGAGTGGGTGTCGGGCGTGGACGACGGCATCACCGTGACCGTCGGCATCACGGCCTTCGCCGCCGAGGCGCTTGGTGACGTCGTCTTCGTGCAGCTCCCCGAGGTCGGCAAGACCGTCGAGGCGGGCGAGTCGGTCGGCGAGGTGGAGTCCACCAAGTCGGTGAGCGAGATCTACGCCCCGGTCGGCGGCGAGATCACCGAGGTGAACCAGTCCGTCGTGGACGACCCGTCGCTCGCCAACAGCGACCCGTACGGCGACGGCTGGATGTTCCGCGTCCGCATGGAGGGCGACGCGGAGGACCTGCTGTCGGCCGAGGAGTACGCGGCGCTCACCTCAGGCGAGTCCTGACCCACCCGCCGGGGCCCCTGCCGGGCCCCGGCTCTTCCTGGAACTGAAGGGCGCATCAATGGCGATCAGCGTCTTCGACCTTTTCAAGATCGGTATCGGCCCGTCGAGCTCCCACACGGGCGGCCCGATGGCCGCCGCGCACAAGTTCGCGCGCGGCCTGCACGACGACGATCTCCTCCCCCGCGTCGCCCGCGTCGAGGCCATCCTGTACGGCTCGCTCGGCCTGACCGGCAAGGGCCACGGCAGCGACAAGGCGGTCCTGCTCGGCCTGTCGGGCGAGAAGCCCGAGCTGGTCGACGTCGACTCGATCGACGCCCGCCTGGCCGAGATGCGCGCCGCGGGCACGGTCAAGCTGTTCGGCACCCACGAGATCCCCTTCGTCGTGGGCCAGGACCTCGTCTTCGAACGCAAGATCTCGCTGCCAGAGCACCCCAACGGCATGCGCTTCACCGCCTACGACGAGCAGGGCGGCAAGCTGCGGGAGAAGGTCTACTTCTCGGTCGGCGGCGGCTTCGTCGTGGACGAGAAGGCCACCGGCGCCGACCGCATCAAACCGGACGACACCGTCCTGCCCTACCCGTTCGCCTCCGGCGAGGAGCTGCTCAAGCACTGCTCGAACACCGGCCTGTCGATCTCCGCCCTGATGCTGGAGAACGAGAAGGCGTTCGGCCGCACCGAGGACGAGATCCGCGCGGGCATACTCGGCCTCTGGCGGGTGATGTCCGACTGCGTGCGGCGCGGCATCTCCAAGGAGGGCGTGCTGCCCGGCGGCCTGAAGGTCAAGCGGAGGGCCAACCAGCTCCACCGCCGCCTGCAGTCCGAGTCGGCCGAGAAGGACCCGCTGCAGGCGATGGACTGGGTCGCGCTGTTCGCCCTGGCCGTCAACGAGGAGAACGCCGCCGGGGGCCGCATCGTCACCGCCCCCACCAACGGCGCCGCCGGCATCATCCCGGCCGTGCTCACGTACTACACGAAGTTCGTCCCGCACGCCGACGACGACGGCGTGGTGCGCTTCCTGCTGACGGCCGCCGCGATCGGCGTGCTGTTCAAGGAGAACGCCTCGATCTCCGGCGCCGAGGTCGGCTGCCAGGGCGAGGTGGGCTCGGCCTGCTCGATGGCCTCGGCCGGCCTCACCGAGGTCATGGGCGGCACGCCCGAGCAGGTGGAGAACGCCGCCGAGATCGGCATCGAGCACAACCTGGGGCTGACCTGCGACCCGATCGGCGGTCTCGTCCAGATCCCGTGCATCGAGCGGAACGCGGTGGCCTCCAACAAGGCCATCACGGCCGCCAGGATCGCCCTGCGCGGCGACGGCCGCCATTACGTGGCGCTCGACAAGGCCATCAAGACCATGCGCGACACCGGCCGCGACATGCTCGACAAGTACAAGGAGACCTCACGCGGCGGCCTCGCCGTCAACGTCATCGAGTGCTGACCGCGCTCCCCGTCCGACGAAGGGCCTGGACATGCCTGACTGGCTGGAAGCGGGGATGTGGGGCCTGATCGCCGGGGGCGCCCTGGTCCTGGGCGCGGGCGTCGCCTGGCTGGTACGCGTCCCGAGGTGGCTGATCGCCGGAGTGATGGCCTTCGGCGCCGGCGTGCTGATCTCGGCCCTGTCCTTCGAGCTCATGGACGAGGCCGAACGGTCGGGAGGGCTGCTGCCCACCGCGATCGGCTTCCTCGCCGGGGCCTGCGCGTACGTGGGCGCCAACGCGGCGCTCGCCCGTCATGGCGCCAGGCACCGCAAACGGTCGGGCGACCAGCAGCCGAGCGAGGGCGACGTGCAGGGCAGCGGGGCCGCGATAGCCGTCGGCGCGCTGCTCGACGGCGTCCCCGAGTCGGTGGTGCTCGGCCTGTCGCTGCTGCACGGGGGCGAGATCGGCCTCGCCGTCGTGGCTGCCGTCTTCATCTCCAACGTCC
>JABFVJ010000097.1 GCA_013362835.1 Nonomuraea sp.
GTCGGCCAGTCTGGAGGGCTGAGCGGGGGTGCCGGCCAGGCTGGGGGGCTGCGCGGGGGTGCCGGTCATGGCGGGGGGCTCATAAGCTGATGTCCATGGAGACCCTCGCGCCGTACACCACCCTGGGCCTGGGCGGGCCCGCCCGCGACTTCGCCGAGGCGGCCACGGCCGAACAGCTCGTGTCCCTCGTCGCCGAGGCCGACATGAACCGCGTGCCCACCCTCGTGCTCGGCGGCGGCAGCAACGTGGTGATCGGTGACGAAGGGTTCGACGGCCTGGTCGTCAAGGTGGCGACCGAGGGGATGACGGTCTCCCGAGACGGCGAGCAGGTGCTGCTCACGGTCGAGGCGGGCCAGGACTGGGATCCGCTGGTCGCGCGGGCCGTGGCCGAGGGCTGGTCCGGCATCGAGTGCATGTCGGGCATCCCGGGCCTGGTGGGCTCGACGCCGATCCAGAACGTGGGCGCCTACGGCCAGGAGGTCGCCCAGACCATCAGGTGCGTCCGCGCCTACGACCGGCTCACCCGGCAGGTGGTCGACCTGGAGGCGCGGCAGTGCGGGTTCTCCTATCGCGACAGCGCGTTCAAGCGGGATCTGTCGCGGCACGTGGTGCTGGCGGTGACGTACGCGCTGGATATTTCGGAGATGTCCGGCCCGGTGGCGTACCAGGAGCTGGCCGGGCGGCTCGGGGTCGAGCTCGGCGCCCGGGTGCCCCTCGCCGAGGCCCGTGAGGCCGTTCTGGGGCTGCGGCGGGGCAAGGGCATGGTCTTCGACCCGGCGGCCGACCCCGACAGCCGCAGCGCGGGATCGTTCTTCACCAACCCGATCCTGACGGCGGGGGAGGCCGAGGAGCTGGCGGCGCGCGCGCCCGGTCACCCGAGCTGGGAGCTGCCCGACGGCCGCGTCAAGGTGCCGGCCGCCTGGCTGATCGAGCAGGCGGGCTTCCTCAAGGGCTACGCGCGCGGCCCGGTGCGCATCTCCACCAAGCACACGCTGGCGCTCACCAACCCGTCCGGCGCCGCGACCGCCGCCGACCTGCTGGAGCTGGCCGCCGAGGTGCGCGACGGGGTGCGGGAGAAGTTCGGCGTCACGCTGGTCAACGAGCCGGTGCTGGTCGGCTGCACGCTGGCGGAATAGCGCCCCGGCGAGGGCTGTTATGGTGGGTTGGTAATTCCGAAGGGGAGTAGTCCCAATCGTGTGATCGACATACTGGCGCATCGCGCCCGGTCACGCGGGCCTTGACGGGCGGACGAGACCTTCGGCCTGGCAGTCATGGATGAAGACGCTGCCGGGCCGAAGCCGTGCCCAAAACTCCCCGGGTGCCTGCTTCCGGCCTGGTCGCGCGGAAGAGGACCGGTTGGAAGCGTTCTGGATCAGTCTCGCGGTCATTTTCGTGGCCGAGCTCGGCGACAAGAGCCAGCTCATGGCGATGACGTTCGCGACCCGTTTCAAGCCCTGGCCCGTGCTCGCGGGCATCACGATCGCCACCACGGTCGTCCACCTGCTGAGCGTGGCCGTGGGCGGGCTCGTCGGGGAGGCGCTGCCGACGACGGCCATCTCCATCGTGGCCGGCGTGGCCTTCCTCGGGTTCGCGCTCTGGACGCTGCGCGGTGACGAGCTGACCGACGAGGAGGCGGGCAAGGCCCGGCGTACGACGAAGAACGCGCTGATCGCGGTGACCGTGGCGTTCTTCCTCAGCGAGCTCGGCGACAAGACCATGCTCGCCACGATCACCCTGGCCACGCAGCACGGCTGGGTCGGCACCTGGATCGGCTCGACCGTGGGCATGGTGGCCGCGGACGCCCTCGCCATCCTCGTGGGCCGGATGCTGGGCAAGCACCTCCCCGAGAAGGCCATCAGGTACGGCGCCGCCGCCGCGTTCGCCGTCTTCGGCATCGTCCTGCTCGCCGAGGCGATCTTCTGAGCGGCGACCCTTCCGACCCCGGGGCGATCCTCTAAGGTCGCGTAGGCAGGGCCTGGTGGACGTCGGTGAGCCGGTCGAGCGCGGGTTCGCGCGTCTCCCTCGCGAACGCGGCCTCCACCGCGCGCCCCGCGGCCCCTTCCGCGAGCCAGGCGAGGACCTGCGCGTGGGCGGGGGCCCGGCGGTCCCAGAAGGCGTTGGTCAGCCGCCGCCCCGACAGGCCGTCCATGAGGAAGTCGCGCAGGTGCTCGACCGCCGCGTCGGTCTCCAGCCGCTCCCAGGCCGCGAGGAAGGGCGTGAGGTCGATCCCGGTGGCGGCGATGGCGCACAGCACCGTGCCGGCCGGTGGACGGGCGGGGTGGCGGCTCAACGTGTCGCGCCACCACTCGCCGAGGAACCCGGCGACGGCATCGCGTTCCTCCTCCGGCCACGTGTGCCAGCCGGCCGCGGCGAGCTTGCCGAGGACGATCTCGGGATCGGGATAGGAGAAGGCGTCGGCCGCCGCGCATTCGAGCAGGCGCGGCAGGAAGTAGCGGAACTCCGCGACGCCGCCCCACGTGGTCATGGCCTTGGCCGCGTAGCGGGCCAGCGCCGCGGGCTCGATCGAGCCCAGCGGCACGGCCAGCAGGCAGGCCCCCTCGCCCGGCTCGACGCAGTGCGGGCAGCCGGGCACGCTCTCGGGCTTCGCGACGTGGCCGAACGCCTCGTAGAGCCGGCGTAAGGCGGTCAACTCAGTCGAGGGTGAAGTAGTCGGGGCCCGCGTAGCGGCCGGTGGCGAGCTTCTGGCGCTGCATGAGCAGGTCGTTGAGCAGCGAGGACGCGCCCAGCCTGAACCAGTCGGGGCTCAGCCAGTCGTCGCCCGCCGTCTCGTTGACCAGCACGAGGTTCTTGATCGCGTCTTTGGTCGTGCGGATGCCGCCGGCGGGCTTCACGCCCACCTGACGGCCGGTCGCGTCGCGGAAGTCGCGCACCGCCTCCAGCATGACCAGCGTGACCGGCAGCGTGGCCGCCGGGGACACCTTGCCGGTCGAGGTCTTGATGAAGTCGGCGCCCGCGATCATCGCCAGCCAGGACGCCCGGCGTACGTTGTCGTAGGTCGCGAGCTCGCCCGTCTCCAGGATCACCTTCAGGTGGGCGGGACCGCAGGCTGCCTTGATCGCGACGATCTCCTCGAACACCTTCATGTAGTCGCCGGACAGGAACGCGCCCCGGTCGATCACCATGTCGATCTCGTCGGCGCCCGCGGCGACGGCCAGCGCCGTGTCGCTCACCTTGACCTCCAGCGAGGAGCGCCCGCTCGGGAACGCCGTGGCGACCGAGGCCACCTTGACGCCCGAGTCGCCCAGCGCCCGGACGGCCACGGAGACCAGGTCGGGGTAGACGCACACCGCCGCCACCCTGGGGGCGCCACCGCCCGGGTGCACGGCCTTGGCGCACATGGCCCGCACCTTGCCCGCCGTGTCGGCGCCTTCGAGCGTCGTGAGGTCGACCATGGAGATGGCCAGGTCGATGGCCTGGGCCTTGGCCGTCGTCTTGATGGAACGGGTGCCGAGCATGGCCGCCCGCTGGTCGGCGCCCACCCGGTCGACTCCGGGAAGGCCGTGCAGGAAGGCGCGCAGCGTCGCGTGGGACGAGGCGACGTCCGCGAGCGAGGTAGTCACAGTTGACACCTTCACAGCATCGCCGACCAGGGCCACTACCTCCAAACCGGGCCGCCTAAGGCATGCCCGGGGCCGATCTAGGTATCCCCGGCCCCGGTGAGGACGGGAGATAGGGCATCCACCTGATGTGCCGTACCGGGCCTTAGACCGAGCATTGAAGGTGTCGGGAAAGCAACAGATGTCAGGAGCAAGATGATGAACCCCGAGATCGAGTACGAGCTCATGAAGAACCACGCCAACGAGCTCCGCAGGGCGGCCGCCGAGCACCGGCGCGTACGCGAGGCCATGCGGGGCAACAAGTCCGAGCGCCGCTCGGTCTTCGGCAAGCGCCGTTCGTCATGACCTTCCCAAGAGAGCCCGGCCGCATACTCGCTCGTGGCCGGGCCTCTGCACCCCCCTAAAAGGCGTCGAAAGCGATGGATAGGGCATGGCATGCTGAACGACATGCTGGGACGATCGGTGAGTCCCGTCTTCGTCGGGCGGGTGGCGGAGCTCGCGACTCTGTCCGAGAGCTTCGACGAGGCACGTAAGGGCACGGTGACGGCCGTCCTGGTGGGCGGCGAGGCAGGGGTCGGCAAGAGCCGGCTCGTGCAGCGGTTCGCGGAGTCCTGCTTCGCGGGCGGCGCGCACGTGCTGATCGGGGGCTGCGTCGAGCTGTCCACCGAGGGCCTCGCCTACGCGCCCTTCACCGCCGCGCTCAGGCAGCTCGTCAGGGAGCAGGGCCCGGCCGCGGTGGCCGCGCTGCTGCCGGAGGGGGCCGAGCGCGACCTCGCGAGGCTGCTGCCGGAGTTCGGCGAGCCCAGCGGCGACGGCGAGACCGACACCGGCCGCGCCCGGCTCTTCGAACAGGTCCTCACCCTGCTCGAACGCCTCGCGGACAGCCGCCCCACGGTCCTCGTCATCGAGGACATCCACTGGGCCGACAGGTCCAGCCGCGACCTGATCGCCTTCCTCAGCCGCAACCTGCACACCCCGCAGGTGCTCATCGTCATGACCTACCGCTCCGACGACCTGCACCGGCAACATCCGCTCAGGCCGGTGCTGGCCGAGCTCGGCCGGGTCAACGGCGTGCACCGCCTGGAGCTGCCCCGGCTGTCGAGGGACGAGGTGGCCGCCCAGATGGCCGGCATCCTCGGCGCGGCGCCCGAATACGTCAAGGTCGAGAAGGTCTACGAACGCAGCGAGGGCATTCCGCTGTTCGTCGAGGCCCTGCTCGACGGGGGCGAGGACTGCTCGTTCCCCGAGTCCATGCAGGACCTCATCCTCAACTCGGTCGAACGGCTGCCCGAGGAGACGCAGCGCGTCCTGCGCATCGCCGCCGCCGGCGGCATCCGGGTCGGCCACGCCCTGCTCGCCGCCGTGAGCGGCCTGTCCGACATCGACCTGGAGACGGCCCTGCGGCCCGCCATCGCCAGGAACGTGCTGCAGATCGCCGACAACCGCGCCTACCTCTTCAGGCACTCCCTGATCCGCGAGGCCGTGCACGACGAGCTGCTGCCGGGCGAGCACCAGCGCCTGCACTCGCGTTACGCCGAGGAGATCTCCAAGGACCGCACGCTCGTCCCGCCCGGCCGCGCCGCCGTCGAGCTCGCCCACCACTGGTACGGCGCCCGCAACGACCTCTGGGCCCTCGTCTCCGCCTGGGAGGCCGCGCAGAAGTCGTTCAAGGCGTACGCGTACAACGAGGCCGTGCCGCTGCTCGAACGCGTGCTCATGCTCTGGGACCGGGTCCCCGACGCCGCCGAGCGCATCGGCGCCGACCACACCGCCGTGCTCGAACGCGCCTCCGAGGCCGCGAACGCCGGCGGCGAGGTGGAGAAGGGCGTGAAGTTCGTCAAGGCCGCCCTCGCCGAGCTGGACGAGACCAAGGAGCCGGGCCGGGTGGCCCAGCTCATCGTGCGGCAGGCGTCGTTCAAGGGGTCCAAGGGGCAGATGGGCGTCATCGAGCTGCTCAGGCACGCCCTGCGGCTCGTCCCCGAGCCCAGCCCGGCCCGCGCCGAGGTCGTCACGCCGCTGAGCAGGCAGCTCATGCTCCGCGGCCACGTCGCCGAGGCCGACGAGCTGATCGCCGAAGGTCTCGACCTGGTCAGGCGGTTCGGCGACCGGTGTCTCGAAGGCGACCTGCTGATGAACCAGGCGCTCGGCCACTCCCTGCGGGGCGAGCTCGACCGCGTGATCGAGGTCAACACGCAGGCCAAGGAGATCGGCAAGCAGGAGGGCTCCGGCCGCATCATGGTCAGGGCGATCGGCAACAACATCGACTCCCTGATCGAGATGGGCCGCGCCGAGGAGGCCCTGACCCTGTCGGAGGAGGCCTGGCGCTACGCCAAGAAGTACGGCCGGCTGCGCGGCAGCGGGCTGTTCATCCTGAACAACTGGTCGGAGGCGCTGGAGTCGCTCGGCCGCTGGGACGAGGCCCTCGACCTCGTGGAGACCGCCCTCAGCCACGGCCCGGTGCTGCGCCACCGGTACGCCCTGCTCCGCGTACGCGCCGACATCGGGCTGGCGAGGGGCGAGGAGCAGCTCGTCGAGGGCATCCTGTCGGAGATCGGCGTGCTCAAGGACCGCCCCGAGGACTTCGTCCAGGACGTGATCAGCAACTTCCGCCTGCACATCGGCTGGCACCTGCTCAAGGGCGAGCCGGCGGAGGCGCTGGCCGTCGGGGAGCGGGCGCTGTCGCATCCGCAGCGGCCGAGCAAGGCCATGCTGGGCTGGCGGCTGCTCTCCCTGGTGCGCCAGGTCTGCGACGGGGCCGAGGGCGCCGAGCCTGAACGGGTCGCGCGGGTCCGGGCGCTCGCCGCCGACCTGGCGAGCGGGCTGACCGTCAGCGGGCCGGTGGCGGAGGCGTACCGGCTGTCGTACAACGGCGACTTCGACGCCTCGGCGGCGGGGTGGCAGCGGCTCGGCCGTCCGCACAACCAGGCCAAGGCGCTGATGCGCGCGGCCACCGTCGCGGCGAGGTGCGGGGACAGGGAGGGGGCGGCGGCCAGGCTGCGGCAGGCCCGCCCGCTGGCGGCGGCATTGCGCGCCACCCCGCTGATCGAGGAGATCGAGGCGCTGGCGCGCCGCGTCGGCGCCCCGCAGGCGCAGGAGACGACGTCGGAGCTGCTGACCCCGCGCGAGCTGGAAGTGCTGCGCCTGGTGACCCAGGGCCGGACGAACCGGGACATCGCCGCGGAGCTGTTCATCTCGGCGAAAACGGTGAGCGTGCACGTCTCGAACATCCTGGCCAAGCTCGGCGTCACCACCCGCGGCGAGGCCGCCGCGGCCGCTCACCGGCTGTCCCTGCTGTCCTAGGGGTTCGGCGGCCTCTGAGCACTAGGACCGACCGTCTACGCTGGCAAGGTGATGTCCCTATACCTCACCCTGGTCTGATGGCGATGTTCGACTACGCACCCGCGCCAGAGTCGCGCGACATCGTCGATCTCAAGCCTTCGTACGGGTTGTTCATCAACGGTGAGTTCGTGGACGGCTCCGGCTCCTCCTTCAAGACGATCAACCCGGCGACGGAGGAGAAGCTGGCGGAAGTCGCCTCGGCCTCCTCCGACGACGTCGACCGGGCCGTGCAGGCGGCACGCAAGGCGTTCGGCGTGTGGAGCGCGCTGCCCGGAGCCGAGCGGGCCAAATACCTGTTCCGCATCGCGCGGCTGATCCAGGAGCGGGCCCGCGAGCTCGCCGTGCTGGAGTCGCTCGACAACGGCAAGCCCATCCGCGAGTCACGCGACGTCGACCTGCCGCTGGTCGCGGCCCACTTCTTCTACTACGCCGGCTGGGCCGACAAACTGGCCTATTCCGGGTTCGGCACCAAGCCGCTCGGGGTGGCCGGCCAGGTCATCCCGTGGAACTTCCCGCTGCTCATGCTGGCCTGGAAGATCGCGCCCGCGCTGGCCTGCGGCAACACGGTGGTCCTCAAGCCCGCCGAGACCACGCCGCTGACCGCGCTGCTGTTCGCGGAGATCTGCCAGCAGGCCGACCTGCCCCCGGGCGTGGTCAACATCGTGACCGGCGCCGGCGAGACCGGCGCGGCCGTGGTGGCCCACCCCGACGTCGACAAGGTGGCCTTCACCGGCTCGACCGAGGTCGGCCGGATCATCGCCCGCACGGTCGCGGGCACCGGCAAGAAGCTCACGCTGGAGCTCGGCGGCAAGGCCGCGAACATCGTGTTCGAGGACGCCGCGATCGACCAGGCCGTCGAGGGCATCGTCAACGGCATCTTCTTCAACCAGGGCCACGTGTGCTGCGCGGGCTCCCGCCTGCTGGTGCAGGAGTCGGTCCACGACCAGCTGCTGGAGTCGCTGAAGCGGCGGCTCGGCACGCTGCGGCTCGGCGACCCGCTCGACAAGAACACGGACCTCGGGGCGATCAACTCGGCCGAGCAGCTGGCCAAGATCCGCGAGCTGTCCGACGCAGGGGCGGACGAGGGCGCCGAGCGCTGGTCGCCCGCGTGCGAGCTGCCCGGCAAGGGCTACTGGTTCCCGCCGACGCTGTTCACCGGGGTGGCCCAGTCCCACCGGATCGCCCGCGAGGAGATCTTCGGGCCGGTCCTGTCCGTGCTGACCTTCCGCACGCCGGCCGAGGCCGTCGAGAAGGCCAACAACACGCCGTACGGGCTGTCGGCCGGGGTCTGGACCGAGAAGGGGTCCAGGATCCTGTGGATGGCCGACCGGCTGCGTGCCGGGGTCGTCTGGGCCAACACGTTCAACAAGTTCGACCCCACGTCGCCGTTCGGCGGCTACAAGGAGTCGGGTTACGGCCGTGAGGGCGGGCTCGCCGGGCTGGAGGCCTACCTTGACGTGTGAACACCGCCGCCCCCGGCGTGCCGACCGGCGCGCCCAGGCCACCCGGGGCCACGCCTTCGCCCGCGCCGGGCGGCCCGTACGCGTCGGCTGGTACGCCCACCGCTGCGGCGTCAGCCGGTGCGGCCAGGTCTTCGCCCCGGTCGAGACGTCGCAGGAGTCCACGTGGAGAGGTCGGGGCGATGAGTAGGTTGTCCGTCAGAAAGACCTACAAGCTGTACATCGGCGGGGCCTTCCCGCGCTCGGAGAGTGGGAGGTCCTATCCCGTGACCTCGCCCAAGGGCGACTTCCTCGCCAACGCCTCGCGCGCCTCGCGCAAGGACGCGCGCGACGCCGTCGTGGCCGCGCGCAAGGCGTTCCCCGGCTGGTCGGGCGCCACCCCGTACAACAGGGGGCAGATCCTCTACCGGATCGCCGAGATGCTGGAGGGGCGGCGCGGACAGTTCGCCGAGGAGCTGGGCGTCGGCAAGAAGGCCGCGCTGGAGTCGGTCGACGCGGCCGTCGACCGGCTGGTCTGGTACGCGGGCTGGTCCGACAAGATCACGGCCGTGCGCGGGTCGGCCAATCCGGTCGCGGGCCCGTACTTCAACCTGTCCTCGCCCGAGCCGACCGGGGTCGTGGCCGTGGTCGCGCCCGCCGATCCGCTGCTCGGGCTGGTGTCGGTGGTCGCGCCGGTGATCGTCACCGGCAACACGTGCGTCGTGGTGGCCTCCGAGCCGTCGCCGCTCGCCTCGATCACGCTGTCCGAGGTGCTGGCCACCTCCGACCTGCCCGGCGGGGTCGTCAACGTGCTGACCGGGCGGCAGGCCGAGCTCGCGCCCTGGCTGGCCGCCCACATGGACGTCAACGCGCTCGACCTGACCGGGATCGAGGACGCCGAGCTGGCGCTGACCTGCGAGCAGGCGGCGGCGGAGAACCTCAAGCGCGTCCTGCGGCCCACGCGCGAGGACTGGACGGCCGATCCGGGCATCGGGCGGATGACCCGGTTCCTGGAGACCAAGACCGTCTGGCACCCGGCTGGGGTCTAGGGCGTCTAGAAGGAGAAGCCGGGCGGGCGCAGCGGCGGGTGGGCCGCCTGCAACTGGGCGGCCAGGGCCAGCAGGTGGGGCTCGCCGCCCGGCGGCGCCACGAGCTGCACCCCGATCGGCAGCGCGCTGGAGTGGGTGGCGACCGGCACCGTGATCGCGGGCCAGCCGCACATGTTCCACGGGCCGGTGGCGGGGGCGTACCTGACGTTGGCCAGGAGGTTGCGCAGGAAGCCGCGCTCGCCCCACCGGTCGGCCTTCGGCGGGATCGCGGCGAGCGTCGGCGTGATCAGCACGTCGGCGTCGCCGAACCAGGTGTCGGCGCCGTAGCCGCTCCAGCGTTCCCTGCCGCGCCTGCCGTCGAGGCTGAGCGCGGTGAGCAGCCGTCCGGCGCGGGCGAGGGCGCGGCTGCGGCGTTCGAGCCGCCCCTGGTCCAGGCCGTCGACCGAGGCGGCGGCCC
>JABFVJ010000140.1 GCA_013362835.1 Nonomuraea sp.
GCCGATGAGCTGGCGCGGCTCTTCGTGATGCTGGTCGACGGGGCGATCGTCACGGCGGTTCGTGAGCGTACGACCGAACCTGCCCGGCGGGCGCGGGTCGCGGCCGCCGCGCTCCTCGCCACCGCGGGAAGCGCGGTGTAGGGGAGAGGGGACGTGGGGGAAGCGGCCGGGGCGGCGGAAGCCTGGGCGGGTTGCCTCTAAGCTAGGGAGCATGCCGGAGTACATCTACACGCTGCAGCGCGTGCGCAAGGCGCATGGCGACAAGGTTGTCCTTGACGACGTCACGCTGTCGTTCCTGCCCGGAGCCAAGATCGGTGTCCTGGGGCCGAACGGCACCGGGAAGTCGACGCTGCTCCGGATGATGGCCGGCCTGGAGCAGCCGTCCAATGGCGAGGCCAAGCTCATGCCGGGCTTCACGGTCGGCATGCTCCAGCAGGAGCCGCCGCTCAACGAGGAGAAGACCGTCCTCGGCAACGTGCAGGAGGGTGTCGCCGAGACGATGGCGATGCTTGAGCGCTACAACGAGATCGCCGAGCAGATGGCCACCGACTACAGCGACGAGCTGCTTAACGAGATGGGCAAGCTGCAGGACCAGCTTGAGCACCGCAACGCGTGGGACCTCGACAGCCAGCTGGAGCAGGCGATGGACGCGCTGCGCTGCCCGCCGCCCGACGCCGAGGTGAGCAAGCTGTCCGGTGGTGAGCGCCGCCGGGTGGCGCTGTGCAAGCTGCTGCTGGAGGCGCCCGACCTGCTGCTTCTCGACGAGCCGACCAACCACCTCGACGCCGAGAGCGTGCAGTGGCTGGAGTCGCACCTGGAGAAGTACGCCGGCACGGTGCTGGCCGTCACCCACGACCGCTACTTCCTCGACAACGTGGCCAACTGGATCCTGGAGCTCGACCGCGGTCGTTGCTACCCGTACGAGGGCAACTACTCCACCTACCTCGACATGAAGGCCCAGCGCCTCAAGGTCGAGGGCCAGAAGGACGTCAAGCGCAAGAAGCGCCTGGAGGACGAGCTGGAGTGGGTGCGCTCCAACCCCAAGGCCCGCCAGACCAAGAGCAAGGCCCGTCTCCAGCGCTACGAGGAGATGGCGGCCGAAGCCGACAAGTTCCGCAAGCTGGACTTCGAGGAGATCCAGATCCCGCCGGGTCCGCGCCTGGGCAGCACGGTGATCAGGACCGAAAAGCTCGGCAAGGGCTTCGGCGACCGCCTGCTCATGGAAGACCTCTCGTTCGACCTGCCCCGTAACGGCATCGTCGGCGTCATCGGCCCCAACGGCGTCGGCAAGACCACGCTGTTCCGCATGATCACCGGTGGTGAGACCCCCGACTCGGGCACGCTCGTCGTCGGCGACACGGTCAAGATCTCCTACGCCGACCAGAGCCGGGGCGGCATCGACCCGGGCAAGAACGTCTGGGAGGTCGTCTCCGACGGGCTCGACCACATCAAGGTCGGCAACGTCGAGATGCCGTCGCGGGCGTACATCGCGGCGTTCGGGTTCAAGGGGCCCGACCAGCAGAAGAAGGCGGGGGTGTTGTCGGGCGGCGAGCGTAACCGGCTCAACCTGGCGCTCACCCTCAAGCAGGGCGGCAACGTGCTGCTGCTCGACGAGCCGACCAACGACCTCGACACCGAGACGCTGTCGTCGCTGGAGAACGCGCTGCTCGACTTCCCGGGCTGCGCGGTGATCACCTCGCACGACCGGTGGTTCCTCGACCGCATCGCCACCCACATCCTCGCTTGGGAGGAAGGCTCGAACTGGTTCTGGTTCGAGGGCAACTTCGCCGACTACGAGAAGAACAAGATCGAGCGCCTGGGCGCCGACGCGGCCCGTCCGCATCGGGTGACGTACCGCAAGCTGCACCGCGACTGACCGTCCCGCACGCGACTGACCGTCCCACACCGGGGTACGGCGGGCGCGTAGTACAGCGGGCGCAGAAGGCGCAAAGGACGGCGGGCGCAGAACGCGCGTAGTACGGCGGGCGCAGAAGCATGGTGAGCGGCAGGCGTCCCGCACGCGACAGACGGTCCTGCATCGGGTACGGCGGGCGCGGAGAGCGCGGAGTGCGGCGGGCGCGGAGAGCGCCGGAGTACGTGGGCGCGGGATGCGCGGTGAGCGGCAGGTCCAGTCGGGGCCTGCCGCTCGCGGCTTTTGGGCGGACGGTGCCGCGCCAGGGCTGGCGTCCGGGGTGCGGTCGGGACGGAGCGTCCGGAGTGCGGTTGGGACGGGGCGTCGGGGATGCGTCTGGGACGCGGCGTCCGGGACGGAGCGTCCGGAGTGCGGTTGGGACGGGGCGTCGGGGATGCGTCTGGGACGCGGCGTCCGGGACGGGGCGTACGGGGTGCGGTTGGGACGAGGTGCGGTTGGGATGGGTGTCCGGGGCGCGGTTGGGATGGGGTGTCCCGGCCGTGCTTGGTGGGTGTCGTCCAATGCGCCTGGATGTGTCAGGGAGCACTGGTCGGGATGGTCGAGTCGGCAGGTACTGGGATGGTCGAGTCGGTACGTGGCGGGATGTGTCAGGCTGTGTGGGTTGGGAGGCGGGAGAGGGTGGCCAGGGACTCGATGAAGAAGTAGATCACGCGGAAGAAGGCCAGGACGTCGCCGCGTTCGAGGCGCAGCCCCCGGTACATCACCACGCGGCCCGGGTCGGCGCCCTGCCGGAGTGAGTCCCAGGTAGCCCGGTCGGCGGCGAGGACGTACTCGGCCTCGCCGGGGTCGTCGGTGACGACCGCGTCGGCGCAGCGGCCGTCCTTCCAGGTCAGCACCAGGTATTCGCCGCTCTCCCGCACGCCGAGCGCCCACCGCGCCGTGTAGCCGGAACGGGCGCGGTCGATCCAGTTCCAGTACGTCGGCAGCTTGCCCTCCTGGGCCGGACCCGCGTCCACGGCGACGCGGGCGGCCTCGGCCCACTCCGGGGTGAAGAACTGCATGAGGTCAGCCTCCGGCGAGCTCTGGTTCGATGCGGGCGACCATGTCCTGGATGTCCGGGGCGAGGGCGATGCCGACGTCCACGAGCTTCATGTGGAGCTGGCGGATCATGAGCCGGCGTACCTCCTCGGGCTCCCAGCCCAGCGACTCCAGCGCGAGCCTGCGGCTGGTGGCGCCGTTGATGGCGAGGATCGTCCGGAGCGTCTCGTGGATCTGCAGCAGCAGGCGCGGGTCCTCGCGTACGGAGTCGCGCAGGAACCGCATGCCGAACTGCACGTGTCTGGCCTCGTCGCGGCAGGTGGCCGTGAAGCCGGTGTAGTAGCCGGGCAGGAAGCCGCGCTCGCGGCAGTACGTCAGCGTGATCTTCATGACGGACAGGGCCAGCACGCCCTCGATCCACAGGAAGTACGTGGTCCCGTAACGCACTCTGGCCGCCGGGTCCTCGGGGTCCTTCCGCAGTTCGTCGGCCTGGTAGGCGAGCAGCCCGAACGGGCCGACGAACGTCTCGGACACGTGCTCGAAGGAGTTGTCCAGCACCTCCTGCACGGAGTCGCCGGGCATGCCGACGACCTCGCGGTAGAAGCGGTCGAAGAAGACCGTGTGGCGGGCCTCGTCCTCGATCTGGCTGGACATGTAGATCTTGGATTCCTCAGAGCCGCCCAGCATGAAGACCGGGAGCTCGACCTCGACCTGCCGCTCGCCGTGGTGGAACCCGGCCGAGATGCCGACGAAGGCGTCGCGTTCCTCCTGGGTCATGCGTTCGCGCCAGTCGATCACGTCCTGGGAGAAGTCGAGGTCGTAGACGTCCCAGCGCTGCCGCAGGTACCGCTTGTACAGCTCGGTGTAGTCGGGCAGGCGTTTGAGGTCGCGGTGCACGTAGGCGAGCACGTCGTCGATGTCGAGATCGCGGATGCCGCGCAGGTCGGACTCGGCGACGTCGTTCAGCTCTGTCATCCTTCGGCCTCTCCGAGGGCGACTTTCACGGGGGCGGGGGCGGCGCGCCGCCAGGGCCCATTGAACAGCAGGATCGCGGGGATGAACAGGACGAGGCAGCCCAGCGCCACGAACAGCCAGGTCTGCCAGCTCGTGGCCTCGACCACGTGCGGGATGACGAGCAGGCCGACCACGGCGATGGCCTTGCTGAGGAAGCCGAACAGGCCCCACGCGGTGCCCTGCAGGCGCGGGTCGGCGTCCTCGGCGTCCTCGGAGTAGTTGGCCATCCAGGGGGCGTACGCGACGCCGAGCGAGCCGCCGAGCAGGGCGCCGACCACCATGAGCGTGCCGGTGGAGATGTCCTCCTGGCCGAGTGCGACGGCGAGGTAGGCGGTGACCAGCACCGCGGCGATGGTGCCGCCGAGCGAGAACGGCTTGCGCAGTTGCAGGCGGTCGGACAGGCGGCCGGTGACGATCAGCGTGATGAGGTTGAGGCTCCAGAACGCGGCCATGATCGTGGACGCCTGGGCGCTGCTGATGCCGAGCGCGCCGACCAGCATCGTCTGGCCGAACAGCGACAGCGTGATGTAGAGGACCAGCCAGAGCGAGATGCCGACGACGTGCGCCCAGATGTTGCGCCGGGCGAACAACGACCGGATGGTCGGGGGCCGCTGCAGGTCGACCACGTCCTCGCCGGCCCGTTCCGTGTGCTGGATCCTGGCCCGCAGCTCGGGGGACAGGTCGGCGATGTTGAACGCGATGACGAAGGAGATCACCAGCGAGAAGCAGCCCATGATGACGAACTGGGACCGCCACGACTCGTTGAAGATCGGCAGCGTCCAGCCGGCCACGGCGGCGGCCAGGAAGTTCGCGCCCACCGGACCCCAGGTCCAGAAGCCGAACGCCTGCGCCCGGCCGAGGCGCGGGGAGAAGTCGCGGATCAGCGGCGCGGTGCTGGCCATGGCCACGCCGTCCACGAACGCCAGCAGGATGCGGGCGATCAGCAGGTCACGCGGGCTGTGCACGAGCGTCATGGCGAAGCAGCACACGGCCGTCAGGGCCATGAGCGGGATGAGCAGGCGGACCCGGCCGACCCGGTCGGTGAGCCTGCCGCCCAGGATGGAGGCGATGGCCCCCGCCACCGCGGCGGCCCCGGACACCGCGCCGTACGTGGCCAGGGACATGTTGAGGTCTTTGAGCAGCAAGGGTACGACGGGCGCGATCTGCCCTTCGTACGAGCCGATGAGGATGGCCAGGACGGCCATGGTGAGGATCTTCATACGGCGTGCGCCGGTTGGGTACTCGTCGAGCTCGCGGACGTAGGACAGCCTCATGACAAGCCTTTCTGGTCGAGCTTAGGCCCCCCGTCATGAGTTCTAGAAGCTAGCTCTAGAATCCATTTCTGAGATGCTGCTCCTCACATCGGCTGACGTCAAGAGTGCGTACCCGGTATCGCGGGACTAGAATCAAATTCTAGGATTCGCTCGTAGTCAGGAGTTGTGCGTGGACCTGGAACTTGACGGCGTGACCTTCGACCACACGGCCGTGGCCGCTCCCCGGATCAGAGACCTGCTGCCGATCTACCGCGACCTGCTCGGCGGGCGGCACCTGGGAGGAGGCGGCGACAACCGGGTCGGCGGGTATCGCACGTTGCAGCTCGTGTACACGAACGGGAGCAAGATCGAGCTCATGGAGCCGCTGGCCGGGTCGACGTTCTTCGACAGCTTCTTCGAGCTCACCCGGGGCAGGGGCGGGGTTCATCACCTGAACTTCCACGTCACCGACATGGACGCGGCCGTCGCCGGTCTCACCGGGCGCGGCTTCCGGCTGCACGGGCTCAACCGGGGCGACGTCCGCTGGCAGGAGGTGTTCCTGCACCCGAAGGAGGCGCACGGCGTGCTGATCCAGCTCGCCTGCCCGGGGTTCCGCGAGCCGGACGAGGTGCGCCCGACGCTGGAGGAGGTGCTGGCCGGTCGCGGGCGGAACGGCAACGGGGTGCCGAGCCCCTGAGCCTTCCCCTCGTACCGAACTTAGTCCTAGAGTGGGATTCTAGAACTAGATTGGGGAGGCCGATGAAACCGGCACCGAAGCCCACGCCCGACACCCAACCGTTCTGGGACGGCACGGCCGCGGGAGAGCTCAGGATCCAGCGCTGCCAGACGTGCGCGCGGCACTACTTCTACCCGCGGCCGAGCTGCCCCCACTGCGGGAGCGACGACGTGGAGTGGGTACGCGCGACCGGCCGCGCGACCCTGTACTCGTACGTGATCAACCATCGGCCCGCGCCGGGCTTCGAGGGCGAGGGGCCGTACGCCATCGCCGTGGTGGAGCTGGAGGAGGGCGTACGGATGATGACGAACATCGTGGGCGTGGCCAACACCCCCGACGACCTGCCCCTCGACATGGAGCTACAGGTGGTGTTCGAGCAGCGCGGCGACGTGCACGTGCCGCTGTTCGAGCCGGCGGGAGGCGCCCGATGAACATCGTGATCGCCGGCGCGGCCGAGACCGACGAGATCGGCCGCCTGCCTGATCAGTCCACCATGCAGCTCCACATGGAAGCCGCGCGGAACGCCCTCGCCGACGCCGGCATGACCAAGCACGACATCGACGGCATCGCCACCGTCGGCACGCCCGGCCCGATCCAGGTCGCCCACGCCCTCGGCATCACGCCGTCCTGGCTCGACGGCACGGGCGTGGGCGGCTCGTCGTTCCTGTTCCACGTACGGCACGCGGCCGCCGCCATCAGGGCCGGACTGTGCCGTACGGTCCTGATCACCCACGGCGAGTCGGGTAGGTCGCGCATCGGCGCCGGCCGGTGGGGGATGGGCGCGGACTCGCTGCTCGGGCAGTTCGAGCTGCCCTACGGCGTGGTCGGGCCGCCGACGTCGTTCACGATCACGGCCCTGCGCTACATGAAGGAGACCGGCCTCACCCACGAGCAGCTCGCCGAGGTCGCGGTGGCCCAGCGCCGCTGGTCGCACCAGAACCCGAGGGCGATGTACCGCGACCTGATCACGGTCGAGGACGTGCTCGCGTCGAAACTCGTCGCCTACCCCTTCCACCTGCTGGAATGCTGCCTGGTGACCGACGGCGGCGGCGCGCTGATCGTCACCTCCGAGGAGCTGTCGCGCCGCTCGCCGGTCTACCTGCTGGGCTCCGGCGAGGCCATGGACGCGCCGATGATCTCGCAGATGGAGGACTTCACCACCTCCAAGGGCTTCCGCCTGTCGGGCGAGGCCGCCTTCGCCGAGGCCAAGGTCTCCCACGAGGACGTCGACCACCTCATGGTGTACGACGCCTTCGCCCACGTGCCCATCTACGGCCTGGAGGACCTGGGCTTCGTCGGCCGCGGCGAGGCCGGCGCGTTCATCGCCGAGGGCCACACCTCCCCGGGCGGCCGCCTGCCGATGAACACCAACGGCGGCGGCCTGTCCTACACCCACACGGGCATGTACGGCATGTTCGCCATCCAGGAGTCGGTACGCCAGCTCCGCGGCGAGGCTGCGGCCCAGGTGCCGAACGTGGAGGTGAGCGTGGTGCTGGGCAACGGCGGCATGTTCGCCTCGGCCGCCACGCTCGTGCTCGCGAACCGGCTGCCGTAGAGGTCCGGGCGGCCTTCCCCGCGAGGGCCGCCCGAGTCTCACAGGCCGTAGCGGCTCTTCAGATGACGCCACCAGTCGCGGAACATCCAGGCGTCGAAGTCGGTGATCGAGGTGGCGCTGCCCGCCTTCATCAGGAAGCAGCACACGCCGCTCGGCGTCCAGTCGTAGAAGTCGTCCAGGCCGAACGAATGCCCCATCTCGTGCAGCAGGATGTGCACGTTGTCCGTGTTGAGGTTGCTCAGCGCGTACTCGCTGCCGACGCGCTGTCCCCAGTCGCCGCCGGCGCCGCCGCCGAAGCCCGAGGTGAGCCAGAGGGACATGTCGTAGTGGTGCGACGCGCCGCCGGGGCAGTTCGGGTACGTGCCGCTCTGGTTGAAGAAGCGGCCGCACGGCTCGGCGCACTGGGGGGCGTTCTCGCGGATGTCGTTCACGTAGACGTCGACCGAGCTGTCGCTCCACTGGAGCTGCGCCCGGTCCCGTACGGCCCAGCCGACCACCTTGACCGGCACGGTCGCGTACGGCCAGCCGTTGTGCCCGGCCATCACGTCCATCCACTTCTTGAACTGGCGGGCCAGCATGGCGTGGATCTGGTCGCGCTGGGCGGCGGTCACCGAGGCGGAGGAGTCCCAGCGGACGCAGTAGTTGATCGAGCCCTTGTTGGCGATGACCTGGTCCCAGCCGTAGTTGCGGAAGCCGTACAGGTTGGGGTAGGTGCCCTCGACGTGCTGCCAGACCTGGTTGAGCGGGGTCACCAGGCTCGCGGGCGGGTTCCACGTCCCGTCGGACGGGGGCGCGTCGCCGTACGCCTTGACCTCCAGCAGCCCGACGGAACCCTGGCCGCTCTGCAGGACGACGCGCAGCCGCGCGGTGCTGACCGGCGTGAACGTGACCTTGTTGTACGCGTTCACCGCGATCGGGTACGTGCCGGGGAGGTCGGCGTACGCGCTGCCGGTCCAGCGTTGCAGCTTCCAGGAGGCCGGGAGGCGCACGCCGCCGCCGTCGTCGAAGAAGTAGACGTCCGCGGACTTGACCGTACGGGCCGAGGGCCAGGTCAGCTCGGCCCACTGGGTGCCGGTGTTCGGCCAGGTGCCCCAGCGGCGGTTGACCGTGTCGTTCGAGCTCGGCGGGTCGATGCCGTCGTTCAGCGCGGCGACGTTCTCCCAGGGCGAGGTGTAGGACGCCGACGGGGTCGCCGAGGCGGCCAGGTTGACGTCGGCGGCCAGCGCCGCGTCGACGGGGAAGAGCAGTGAGCACAGGAGCAGGACGGGCAGGATGAGCAGGCGTTTCACGCGCGCCTCCACGGGCGGGTTCTGGTAGCGCTAACATTCGCCGCCCGGAGCCGGGGTTCCGCCGGCTGCCGGGTTCGTGCGTTGATGACACAGTCGCGCGCGGCCCGTCAACCGGCCCGCGTCGCCCGTCCCGCTGACCTGCGCACGGGAGAGGTGAAACTTTCACGACCCGTTGGCCGTCTCCCGTCCGGGACGCGGGCAGTCGGACTCCGGACAGGCCGATGGAACGGGATGGAACGGGTCGGAACGCCTCTCCATCGGAAGCGAACACGATGAGAAGAGGAGTCGGCGATGCCGAAGTTCATGGACGTGCACAGCGGATTCGTCGGGGTCACCGAGGACCAGTTGCGCGAGGCCCACGAGCGGGACCTGGCGGTCGAGGGGGCCGAGGGCGTGCACTTCGAGCGGGCCTGGCTGGACCCGGACTCGGGCAAGGTCTTCTGCCTGTCCTCGGGGCCGTCGAAGGAGGCGGTGCTGCGGGTGCACGAGAAGGCCGGCCACCCGACGACGGAGATCTACGAACTGCCCGTCGAGGTCGAGTAGCCGGCGGGCAGGGACGGCGCCCGCGCTGCTGCGGACGCGGACGCCGTCCCTGACGCCTGGGACGCGTGGCCGGGCGTCAGGAGGCCGGGGAGCGCCAGGTGATCAGGGCGTCCAGGGCCTCGACGCGGGAGCCGGCGACCAGGAGCGGGTTGATCTCCAGGGACTCCAGGTCGTCGCCCAGGCTCTCGGCGAAGGCGGCGATGCGCGTCACCGCGTCGGCCACCGCGTCCAGGTCGGCGGGCTCGGTGCCCCTCGCGCCGTTCAGCAGGGCCGCGCCGCGCAGCTCCGACAGGGCCCGGCGTACCTCGTCGGCGTCCACCGGCAGGACGCGCAGGGCCGCGTCGCGCAGGACCTCCACCCAGACGCCGCCGAGCCCGACGGCCAGGGTGAGCCCCCAGGCGGGGTCGCGTACCACGCCCACCAGCAGCTCGATCCCGCCGCCGCGCTGCGGCTGGACGAGGGCGCCTGCGTCGGGGGCATGCGCCCGCGCCGCCGCGACCACCTCCCGGTACGCCTGCCGCACCTCCTCGGGACCGGAC
>JABFVJ010000401.1 GCA_013362835.1 Nonomuraea sp.
ACGCGGGATCACCAGCTGCAGCAGCACGGCCCGCCGCCGCCACGCCCACGCCTCCAGCGCGGTCGGCGGCGCGAACCCGCCGAGCACGGCCGCGATCACCTGGCCGGCCTCGACCGCGTCGTGGATGCCCGCGTTCATGTTGAGCCCGCCCACGGTGGAGGTCAGGTGCGCGGCGTCGCCGACGAACAGCACCCGCCCGCACCGGTACGAGGTCAGCACCCCCCTGGACAGCCCGAACCTGTCGGCCCCGGTCACGTGGATCGGCCCGCTGGCGCCGGGAAGGGCCCGGCGGACCAGCAGCGAGACGTTCGGCGACGACAGGGGCTCGGTCGCGTCGCAGGGGATCTTGAAGATGATCCGCCAGTGGTCGGGCAGCGCGAGCAGCGTGCACGACTGCCGCACGTCCCGCACGTACGTGAGGGGCGCGAGGCTCGGCAGCAGCCGGTCGAGCGGCGAGTCGGTGAACACCCGCAGCGCCTGCGTCGGATAGGCCGACCTGGGGAAGGGCAGGCCGAGCGAGCCGCGTACGGTGCTGTGCGCGCCGTCGGCGGCGATCACGTACCTGGCCCGCGTCCAGGTGTGGCCGACGCGGACCCGGATGCCGGTGCCGCCTTCGGACACGCCGTCCACGTGGGTGCCGAAGCGTACGTCCACGCCGGGGTAGGCCGACAGCGCGGCGAGCAGCAGCGGGGTGAGCGCGGTCTGGTCGGCGTGGATCCTGAACGGGTGCTTGGTCAGGCCGTTGAGCCGGTTCATGCCCATCTCGGCCAGCACGATCCCCGACCGGTCGCGCCACTGCACCCGGTCGACCACGCGCCCCTTGGCGACGAGCTGCGAGGCCACGCCCAGCTCGTCGAGCAGGTCGAGCGTGGCCGGATGGAAGGTGCACGACCGCGCCTGCGCGGCGAGCTCGCGCTCCCGCTCCAGCACGGTGACCGGGATCCCCGCCCTGGCCAGGGAGAGCGCCGCGGTCAGCCCCGCCGGGCCGGCTCCGACCACGATCACGCCGTTCATGCCGGACGCCTCCCCTGGGTGGCCATGGGACGCCGGTAGGGGATGCGGCTGAGCGTCACGTGCGTGCCGATGGCGCGCGACAGCGCCCACCAGGCGGTGCAGAGGTTGGACGTCAGCAACATCCGGTCGTTGCCGGTGCTGAGCGGCCCGAGGACGGGCAGCGTGGCCATGCCGGTGCCGGTGAACAGCAGCACCGCGTCGCCGGGCACCTCGGCCAGCTCGACCTGGTTGATCAGCTCGGCCGGGGTGACCGCGTAGGAGGAGTAGCCCCCCTTGGCCGCCCGCACCTGGACGACCTGCGTGACGTTGAGCCCCGCCGTCTTCCAGAAGCGCTCGGCCAGCTCGGTCAGCCACGGCGCGTACGGCGAGACCAGGACGATGTCGCTCACGTCCACGTGCTCCATGGCCTCCCTGGTCGCCTGCGTCGAGGAGGCGAACGGCACGCCGGTCGAGGCCGACAGGCGGGCGCACTGCTCGCGGTCCTCGTCGGGGCCCAGCAGGTAGCGGGGCTCGCTGCAGGCCATGACCAGGGCGTCGAGCGGCAGGCCGTCGAACGCGCAGACCATGCCGGGCAGGGCCTCGTTGTAGCTCTCCAGCCGTTCGGTGAGCGCGACGCCCCGGTGCACGGGGAAGCGGGTCACGTGCATGTCGGCGCGCGACCCGAGCAGGCGGGTCAGCTCGGGCTCCGCCGAGGGGTTCGCGGGGGCGACCATGACGCCCACCCTGCAGCGGCTCATTCCATGCTCCCGGGGTCGAGGACCTTCCGCATGCCGTTCAGGCCAGCGCCTGATCGATCTCGCTGATGGCCTGGACGGACACCTGCCTGATCCGGCGCAGCCTGTGCACGTTGCGCGGGGCCTCCGCGGGGGCCGGCGCCGGCTCCTCCGCCGGCTTGGCGGGACGTACGCCCCGCAGGTGCGCCTCGTGCGGGCGCCGCCTGGGCACTTCGTCGGTGAGCATGATCACTCCAGTTCGTCGCGGATCGGTCTGACGGAAGTCGTGGTTCGGCCACCAGCACGGAGGCGTACCCGGACGGCCGCCCCTCCCGCGGGGGGCGGTCGATCAGTGCCGTGGCGCCCGTCACGCCGATCGTCCCGCCCGGCATCGCCTTCGTGCTGGTGGCATCGACCGCGGAGGTGGACTCCGCGGTCGCGGTGGCCGCCGCCGGGGATCCGGCGGTCGGCCGCGGTGATAGCCGGCCCCAGGCGCTACCCCTCGAGATGGCCAGCACGCCAGCCGCTACCGCGCTGGCCGGCAGCACCGTGCCGACATTGTCGAGCACGTGACGCACGGTGCCGAGGGGGTGGGATAGCGCCGGGACCGGCCGCTTGGGGCCCGGGGACGGTGGCCGTGCCACCGGCTCCGGGGCCGGGCGCGCCCGGCGTGGGGGAAAGGGGGTCGCTCTCATCGCGCCGTCCCCGGGTCCAGCACGCCGAGTGCCGCCACGTTGGGGACGCTGACGCAGACCATGCGCTCGGTCAGCCCGGCCCTCGGCCCGGAGGCGCGCGAGCGGGCGGGGGTCGCGCCGCCGGACATCGTACGCGCGACCCTGGAGGCGAGCGCGAGATGTTCGGCGCAGCGGCGGTTGACCTTCGACTCCAGCCCGGCCACCTGGGCCAGCCTGAGCCGGATCGGCTCCAGCGACGACCTGCGTTCCAGGCCGTCGAGGTCGGCCAGCCGGGCGGGCCAGCGCAGCGCGTCGCGGCAGCGGGAGACCACCTCGTCGTGCAGACCGGCGGTGGGGAAGCCCTCGTGGCGCAGCCGGGTGGCGGTCATGACGGCGGCGAACGCCGTACGGTCGAAGTCGGCCAGCCGGCCCGACAGCGCGGCGTCCAGCATCCTGGCGCGGTGGCCCAGGCAGACGGCGCTCCAGCCGAGCAGCAGCAGCCGGTCGGGGCCCGGCTCGGTGTGCCAGCCGGCCAGTCGCAGCTCGCGGGCCATGCCGTGGTAGAGCCGCCAGCGCTGCCGCGGGCTGTCCAGCCAGATCTCGACCCCGCCGAGCGGCAGGGCCTCGACCTGGACGTCACGGCTCGCGAGCGGACCGGCGACGCGCTCGCAGATGCGCCGGACCACCGGCTCCTGTCCTGCGGAGACCGGGTCTTCCGGGAACCGGGAGCCGTCGAGCGAATCCATGGTCACGTCCGGCCACCTCCTCGCCGGAGACTCTGGCGAATCGTCCGGGCCGTTAAGCCTCAGTTACCACGCGCTCCGATACTGTGCTGGCAATGGGGGCTATGTCAACTCACAGTTTGCGAATAAGTTGATAGCACTCCGCCGGGCAGAGGTTGCCCGCGTGGCAGGGGACAGTGGGGGTCTCGTACCTTAGGCTGGAAAAGTTCACGGGCGGTAGGAGGTGCGCCGTGGCGAAGTTCGCCGAACGGCTCGATCTCGCGCTGACCAAGCGCGGCTTCACAGGGGCGCAGGTCGCCTCCGCCCTCACCGAGGCGGGCATCCCGATCACGCGGGCGTACGTCAGCCAGCTCCGCACGGGCAAGCAGACCAACCCGACGCTCCAGGTGCTGCGGGCGCTGGCCTCCTGCCTCCAGGTGAGCGTGGGCTGGCTGGTCGGCGACGAGCACTACGAGTCGGGCGCGGTCGAAGACCTGCAACTGCGGGCCGCCGCGGTCGGCCTGTCGGCCTCCGGGCTGTCCGAGGGGTCGCTCGCCGTGCTGCGCGGCGTGGTCGAGCTCGCCCGCCGGGCCGAGGGCCTGCCCGGCGAGCCCGAGCCGGTCGCCGAGATCCCCGACGCGGCCACGCCGCTCAACGACTCCCAGCGCAGGGCGCTCGGCAAGCGGCTCCACGGCCTGCGCGTGGGCGCGCAGCTCTCGGTCGAGCAGGTGGAGATCGCGCTCGGCAAGGGCGCCGCCGCCGTGCCGGCCATCGAGGAGGGCCGGATCGCCCCCACGCCCATCACGGTCGAGCGCCTGCTCGGCCTCTACGGCGTCACCGCCCCGCCCATCCGCGAGTACGTGCTCTCCCTGGCCAGGGGCGAGCGCGAGGCCGCCTGGTACGACGCCCAGTCGGTGCCCGTCTGGCTCGCCACCACCTACGCGCTGGAGCAGCGGGCCACGGTGATCCGCACCTACCACGGCCAGTTCGTCCCGCCGCTGCTGCAGACCGAGGACTACGCGCGGGCCGCGCTCACCGTGAGCGGCCCCGCCACGCTCGGGCAGTCGTCGGTGGAGGAGGCCCTGGCGCTCGTCATGGCCCGCCAGGAGGCCGTCGCCGCCGCCACGAGCACCGTGTTGTGGGCGGTGATCGACGAGGCCGTGCTGCTGCGCTCGATCGTCGGCCCGCACGTCCAGCTCCGCCAGCTCGACCACCTGATCGACCACGCCAAGCGGCCCAACGTCTCGCTGCACGTGGCGCCGATCGACGACCCCGCCTACGTGCCGCGCACCGGCCCGTTCACGCTGTGGCGCTTCTCCGAGGCGTTCGAGCCCGACGTCGCCTGCGCCCACGGCATCGAGTCCGACGAGCTGGTCACCGGCGCCGCCGCGGTCGAGGTCTACCACCAGGCGTTCACGAAGTTGTCGGTGACGACCACGACGCGCGAGGAGACGTACGAGGTGCTGGAGTGCCACCGCGAACGCCTTTCGCGGTCCATCGGGAAATGATCTGTTTCGCGGTCATGTGGTAACGCATATTTCCGGAAAATTAATGCTATTCCTGTTGTCTTCCGGCGCGTAACGAGGATCATATGGTCTGGGTCATCGAGTGGGGTCCGTAAAGGATCAACTTTTCCCGAGATAGTGGGCGAGGGGAAAGGGGCAACACTCAATGCGTCAGCGTGCCATCCGAAACTTGGCGAAGCTGGAGATGACCCAAGCGAGGATCACCCGTGTCCTCGACGCGGCCGCGGGTGGAAAGAACAACTTCTCGGCGGACAGAGACGCCGTACGCCGATACGACCAGGCCGCCTCGGTCACGACCACGGCGGCGCGGGCCGTCCTGCGCTATTTACGCCGCGTGGTACGCCATTTGGCGGCCGAAGGCGTCGACCAGTTCGTCGTCGTCGGCAGCGGCGTCCCGAGCGGAATGCCCGCGGGCGACCAATTGCACGACGTCGCCGCGCGCGCTCTCGGCGGCACGCCAGCCCGGGTCGTCTACGTGGAATGCGACCCGATGGTCCTGGCCGGCGCGAGAGCCACGATCGAGCCCGTCACCGACCTCGTACGCGTGGTCGAAGGCGACGTACGCGAGATCGACGACCTCCTCGACGACCGGGTGATCCGCAGCTTCCTCGACTGGGACCGGCCCATGGCCGTGCTGCTGCTGTCCACCCACAGCCTGAACGACGACGAGTACGTCCACTACGTGATCAAACGGCTCCGCCAGGAGGCGCCGGACGGCAGCTACCTGTCGCTCCTGCAGACCACGTTCGACGGCGTCCCCCGTGAGTTGCTGTCCGCGATCCACGACCTGCTGGCGATGACGCTTCCCGGGCACGCGATCCGTACCCGGGAGGAGGTGGCGGCGTTGCTCGGCGGCCTGTCGCTGGTCGATCCGGGGCTGGTGTGGGTCCCGGAGTGGCGGCCCGACGACCCCGGCGCGCCCTGCTCCGACCAGCCCAGCGCGTCCGGCGCCTACGGCGCCGTCGCGCGCATCCCATGAGCGCCTTCGCCCGTTGCGGGGTGTGTCAGGCCCCGGCGGAGGCCGGGGCGGGCGTGGCCGGGTCGCCGGCCGCGCCCTTGGGCGGCTCCACCCCGAACAGCAGCACCGCCACCACCGCGAGGACGAGCGGGATCGCCCCGAGCAGCGCTGTCATGCCGATCGACGGCGCCGCCGCCCCGGCCACGAGCACCGCGGTCACGGCCACGCCGCCGAACTTGCCCACCCCCGCCGACAGCCCCGAGCCGCGCGAGCGCACCCGCGTCGGATAGATCTCCGAGCTGTACGCGGCCAGCACCGCCGCGATCGTCGCCGTCCCCACGATCGGCCCGGCCAGCAGCACGTACAGCCACGTACGGTCCTGCGCCAGCGTCTCGCCGGAGAACGCCAGCACCGCGAGGGCCACGCCGACCAGCGCCGACAGCGTGATGATCGTCTTCTTGGCGCTCC
The DNA here is from genome assembly GCA_013362835.1 of Nonomuraea sp. The sequence continues at coordinate 6,076 of JABFVJ010000401.1, forward strand.
ACAGGCCGTACATGGCGGCCGAGATGAAGATCAGCGGCAGGCCCAGCAGCGTCGAGTCGCGCAGCGCCCGGTCGGCGGTCTGCTGGTCCAGGCCCAGCTTCTGCAGGTTCGACGGGATCCAGAGCTGGAAGCCGTAGGTGACCAGGCCGATGCTCAGCCCGAGGATCACGACGGCGACCGTGAGCCCGGTGAACGGCGGGCGGAACAGCCGCGAGTAGCCGCCCGCGTGCTCGTCCTCGACCCGCTCCACCTCCTCCGACGCCGCCGCCTCCTCGGTGGCCGCCGCGCCGTACCTGGCGAGGACCGCGCGGGCCTCGGCGTCGCGGCCGTGCGCGAGCAGGAACCGCGGCGACTCGGGGATGAAACGGTTGAGCAGGATGAGGAACACCCCGGTCGGCAGCCCGACCAGCCACAGCACCCGCCAGGAGAACGTCGGCACGAGCGAGGCCGACAGCCAGCTCGCCACGAGGTAGGCGATGGCCAGGTTGCCGCCGATGAGCACCATCACCCAGCCCTTGTGCCGCGGCGGGATCGTCTCGGCCAGCAGCGAGAACGTGATCGGCAACATGCCGCCCGCGCCGAGACCCATGGCCACGCACATGGCCAGGTTCCACTCGAAGTCGGGCATGACCCCGCAGATCGCGGTGCCGATGAACAGCACCCCGGCGAACAGGATCGACGGCTTGCGCCCGATCTTGTCGCCCATCCAGCCCCACAGCAGCGAGCCGAGCACGGTCCCGGCGAGGCCGGACAGCGGCAGCAGCGCCACCGGCAGCTCGCCGGCCGGGTTGAGCGCGGACTTCAGCCCGTACTCCTTGCCCATGCCGGGCGCGACGAAGCCGAGCGTGATCGGCTTCATGGCGTCGATGATCACCGCGACCGACATGACCACGATCAGGCCGATGTGCGCGGGCCGCATCTTCGCGTCGTCCAGCGCCCGGACCCGTACGTCGGCCGCGGGCCTCGCCTTGAGCGCGCCCGGCGGCACCAGCCCGAAGCCGGTGAGCGCGAGGCCCGCGACGATCAACGCCATGCCGATCGCCATCGGCGTGTCCATCGGCATGCCGGCCAGGCGGTAGTGCATGTCGGCGCCGTGCAGGTACATCGGCAGATGCAGCACGACCCCGGCCACCGTGGCCACGAAGCCGAGCCAGAAGTACAGCGGCCGAGCCAGCTCGACGCCACCCATCATTCCCCCCGAATCACAGCAGACGGCCACCGCGCAGCCGCCAGTTGACGAACAACACCCGCATCGGCCCGTTGACGAACAGCCACTGGCCGATCCAGACGAAGGCGAACATCACCGCGAACGCCCACGCCGACACGGGGCCCTCCACCCCCGGCACGAGCCCCGCGTCCAGCAGCACCCACATGAGCAGGCCCTCGGGCACGATCGTGACCAGCCCGAACAGCGTCGGCCAGTCCTTGTCCCACCGGAACTGCATGAGCAGGTGGTACAGCAGCTCCCAGCCCACGCCCACGACGGCGACGGCCGGCAGCACGAGATAGGCGTCCTTGAAGGACATCGGCAGCACCAGCGTGATCAGCGCGGTCAGCACCGCGCCGACGGTGGCCAGCGTGAAGAGCCGGGTCTGCAACCGCCCGGCCAGCGTCGGGATCACCCATGCCCCCTGGAAACGGCGTGGCCGGTCACGCGGGCCTCCTGTTGGCCGCCCACCTGAGCCACTGGGCCGTGGACCTGATCGGCCCGAGGCCCTTGCAGAAGCCGCGCCTGGTCAGGTCGGCGGCGATGTCGAGGGCCGCGGTCTGCATGCCGAGGAAGCTGTCGACGGCCAGGAAGTGATTGCCCGCCGTGGCCGCGCCCGAGGCGGAGAGCACGCCGCCCTCGTTCTCGGCGCCGAGCACCTCGAAGTGCGGGCCGACCTTCAGCCGCCCGGCCTTGTTCGGCTGCGCGCCGCCGTGCCTGAGCAGGTCGTCGAGTACGCGGTGCTCGGGCATGTCGGCTTCGAGGCCCGTGCAGTCGATGATGAAGTCGGAGACGTACTGCATGCCGGCGGCGTTGGTGCTGCGCGTGTAGGTGACCAGGCGGCCGTCGGGGGCCCGCTCGATGCGGTCGACCACGGCCTGCGTGGGGTGGTACCAGTTGCCCTGCCTGCCCCTGCGCATCTGCTCCTGCCAGCGGGCCAGCTTCGGGGTGGTGGTCCCGGCCAGCGTCTTGGCGAGCTGGGCCCGCCGCTCGGGGGACGCCTTGCCGAACTGCGCCTTGAGCTGGCCGCCGAAGGCCGACTTCGGCATCGTGAACGCCTGGTAGGCCCAGCCGTCGCCGCCCTGCCGGCGCATGAACACGCTGGGGCCGTGGGGCCCGTTCACGTACGTGCGGAACAGGTGGACGATCTGGGTGTGCAGCCCGTAGCGCTCCCGGTCGTCCATGAGCCGCTGCAGCACGCGGGAGGCCACGATCCCGGCGCCGCGCACCACCACCACACCCGGCCGCTTGCGCAGCTGGTCGTAGACGTGCTCATGCGGCTCGTACGCGTTGACCACCCGGAACCGCTCGCCCTGCGCCTGCCGGAACTCCTGAAGGTCGTCGAGGAACTTCAGCCCGGGATAGCCGACGGCGAGGTGCACGTACTGGGAGCGCAGCACCACCCGCTTGGTCGGCGAGGTGCCGTCGGGCGGGGTGAGCACGGTGAAGTAGCCGCCGCCCAGGCGCTTCCTGACCATGCGCACCTGGCCCTTGGCCAGCATGTCCCAGTAGCCGATGCGGTCGGCCTCGCGCTTGACCGTACGGATCACGAACCCGGCGCGCGGGCTGTAGAAGTCGCTGAACAGCGGCTCGCCGAGCACCTGGAACAGGGGCTTGAACGAGCCGTCCTGCCAGGCCTCCTGCACCGCGTAGGAGGGGAAGCCCCAGATGTTGTCGGGACGCGCGCCGGCGTCGGAGCGGATGCGCTCGTGCGCGGGAAGCTGCGAGACGCGGGTCAGGTACTCCCACGTCTGCCAGGGGGCGTCGCTCGTCGACAGCACCCGCAGGCTGGGCACCGGAACCCCCCGGATGCGCAGCACGTCGACCAGCGTGAACGAGCCGAGCCCGCCGCCCACCGACACCAGCGGCACGTCGTAGACGGGGATGCCCGCCGACTGCACCAGCCAGTCGGACCAGGCCGAGGAGTGCAGTAACTCCGGAGTCAGATCTCCCCGTGACATGCTGTGCTGAGCCCTCCCTCGTAGCGTGGCTAAAGTAGCGCAAAACCCGGTGATTCAGTCCCACCAGAACGACCAGGCGTGCCCCCCGACGATCTGCTCGGCGTAGCCCTGGAGATCGCCCGGCCCCTGCACCACGTTGTCGGGACAGAACGCCCAGTGCTCGGCCGCCACGTGCAGGGCGTGTTCGAGATCGTCGGGAGGCGCGGCCACGCTCAGGTCGAGCGTGTTGAACCCGACGCTCACCACCCGCGCCCCGAAGCGTTCCTCCCAGCTGCGCACCACGGCGGCCAGCGGCACCATCCACTCGTTGTGGTGCAGCGCCCCCTGCCAGCCCATGACCACCAGGGCGTCGGCGCTGCGGTCGGCGGCGACCAGCCCGATCGGCATGCCCTTGGGCGCCAGCTCGCGGGCCAGCCAGTCGGCGACGTCACCCGGGTCGGCGCGCGGCACCCCCGGCGGGGCCAGCCCCGGGCAGAGCGCGCCGTACGGCTCCAGCTCCTCCAGCGCGTCGTGCGGCATCTGGGACACCCACTCCTGCCACACCTCGGTCATGAA
>JABFVJ010000262.1 GCA_013362835.1 Nonomuraea sp.
GTACGGCTCCGCCGCGTCGATCCCGCACGTCCGCAGCCCGGCGTTGAGCTCGGCCGGGCCGGACCCGCCGAGCGCGGCGACGACGAGCTGACCGGCCAGGCGGCGTTCGACGCGGCGGCCCTCGTCCATGCGGCCGCGTTCGAGCCCGACGCAGGCGGCCAGCTCGTAGCCGAGGTCGGCGCGGCCGAGCAGGTCGCCGTCGCAGGCGAGGGCCCAGCCTGCCGCCCGGTGGCCACGCCCGACCGCGAAGAGCGTCGCGCCGCCGGCGAGGGCGGGCAGCCGGGGCGCGGTCAGGTACGCCTTGGCCAGCCCCACCGGATCGGCCGCCGACCCCACGATCACCTCGCCGGACGCGGACAGGACGGCCCCGGTGACGCCCAGCTCGGCGGCGGTCAGCTCGAACAGCTCCCGCAGGTCAGCGCCCTCGGCGATGGCCGCGACGAGCCTGCGATGCCGGTCGAGCGCGTCGCGTACGTCACCGGACAGGCGCGGCGCGACCAGCTCGGCCAGCGTACGGAAGGAGACCTCGACGGGCACCTCGACCAGCGGCAGCCCCGCCCGCTCGCAGGCCGCGACCAGGTCGGCGGGCACGTGACCGAGATGGGCCGCGCCCGCGCCGAGCGCGGCGACCCCCGCCTCGGCCAGCGCGGTCACGAAGCGGCCGGAGTCGCCGGGCGCGTGCCGCCACATGAGCCCGGTCAGCACCAGCTCGCCGCCGGACAGGTAGCGGCCCGGCTCGGGCAGGTCGGTGATGTGGACCGTGCCGAACTCGCGATCGGGGTCGCCCGCCAGCAGCGTGAGACCCAGCTCGTCGATCGTCAGCAGGTCACTGATGCGCACTTGGAGGAATATACAAGGCCGATGTGTCAACCGATGACCGGGATTTCACGTCACGGGCATAGGAGGCCGGGCCCGGCCGGTGCTCTACTCGGAGGATGACGGAGACGGTCCACTCCACCAGGTCCGAAGGGGTCGTCGGGTCCGAGGGGGTCGGCGCGAGCGCGCGGCGGCCGGACGCGCCGCTGAAGGTGACCGGCGAGTTCGCCTACGCCTCCGACCTGTGGATCGACGGCATGGTGTGGGGCACGACGCTGCGCAGCCCGCACGCCTCGGCGTGGATCCGCTCGATCGACGTGGGCCCGGCGCTGAAGATGGCCGGCGTGCTGGCCGTGCTCACCCACGAGGACGTGCCCGGCGAGAAGTTCTACGGCCTTGAGCACAAGGACCAGCCGGTGCTGGCCATCGACCAGGTCCGCTACCAGGGCGAGCCGGTCGCGCTGGTGGCCGCCGACCATCCGGAGACCGCGCGCAGGGCGGCGGCGGCCATCGTGGTGGAGTACGAGCCGCGCCCGGCGGTGACCGATCCGCGCGAGTCCCGCGAGTACGTCAGGCGCCAGCCCGTACGCAAGGGCGACACGTTCGAGGCCGAGGTCGTCGTCACCGGCGAGTACGAGGTCGGCATGCAGGACCAGGCGTTCCTCGGCCCCGAGTCCGGCCTCGCGGTCCCGGCCGAGGACGGCGGCGTCGACCTGTTCATCGCCACCCAGTGGCTGCACGTCGACCGCGACCAGCTCGCCCCCTGCCTCGGCCTGCCGCCCGAGAAGGTGCGCCTGACGCTGTCGGGCGTCGGCGGCGCGTTCGGCGCCCGCGAGGACCTGTCGATGCAGGCGCACGCGTGCATGCTGGCCCTGCGGCTGAACCGGCCCGTCAAGATCGTCTACAGCCGGGAGGAGTCGTTCTTCGGCCACGTGCACCGCCATCCGGCGAGGATGCGCTACGAGCACGGCGCGACCAGGGACGGCAGGCTCGTCTACGTCAAGGCCGACCTCCTGCTGGACGGCGGCGCGTACTGCTCCTCCTCCCCCGCCGTGGTGGGCAACGCGGCGTCGCTGGGCGTGGGGCCGTACGAGGTGCCGAACGTGCGGATCGAGGCCACCGGCGTCTACACCAACAACCCGCCGTGCGGCGCGATGCGCGGGTTCGGCGCGGTTCAGGCGTGTTTCGCCTATGAGTCGCAGATGGACCGGCTCGCGGAGGCGTGCGGGCTGTCGCCGGTCGAGATCCGGGTGCGCAACGCCGTCTCGCAGGGCTCGGCGCTGGCCACCGGCCAGGTGATCGACTCCCCCGCGCCGCTGGCGGACATGCTGCGCGACCTCGCCGCCATGCCGCTGCCGGGGCCCGCCGCCTCCGACCTGCGGGCGCTGCCGGGCGGCGTCTCCCAGACCACCCACGGCGAGTCCGTACGGCGCGGCGTCGGCTACGGCGTCGGCATCAAGAACATCTGCTTCTCCGAGGGCTTCGACGACTACTCCACTGCCAGGGTGCGGGCCGAGCTGGTGGGCGGCGTGCCGCGCGTCACCGTGCACACCGCCGCCGCCGAGGTGGGCCAGGGCCTGGTCACGATCCAGGCGCAGATCGCGCGCACCGAGCTCGGCGTCGAGGAGGTCACCGTGGCGACCGCCGACACCGCCGTCGGCTCGGCGGGCTCGTCGTCGGCCTCGCGGCAGTCGTACGTGACCGGCGGCGCGGTGCGGGCGGCCTGCCAGGCCGTGCGCGAACGGTTCGGGGGGCTGCCCGCGCGCGAGGCGCTGGCCAGGTTCGGGCCGATCGAGGAGACCCGCGAGTACCGGCACCGGCCGACGTACCCGATGGACCCGGTGACCGGGCAGGGCGACTCGCACACGCAGCTGGCGCTGTGTGTGCACCGCGCGGTGGTGGACGTGGACGTCGAGCTGGGCCTGGTCAAGGTGGTCGAGCTCGCGGCGGTGCAGGACGTGGGCCGGATACTGAACCCGCTCGCGCTGGAGGGCCAGATCCACGGCGGCTCGGCCCAGGGGCTCGGCCTGGCGCTGATGGAGGAGATCCGGGTACGCGAAGGCCGCGTGCTGAACCCGTCGTTCACCGACTACCTCATCCCCACCATTCTCGACATGCCGCCGATGCGGCTGAAGATCCTGGAAAATCCGGACCCGAACGCCCCGTACGGGCTGCGCGGCGCCGGCGAGCCTCCCACGCTCTCCTCGACTCCGGCCGTCGCCGCCGCCGTACGCGCCGCCACCGGCCTCCGGTTGACTCGCGTTCCGATCAGGCCGGAAGATATCGCCTTGTCCAACGACGGGGAGGTATCCGATGGCAAGCGGTCGTGAAGCCGCCGAGGCCGAGTTCAGGCGCTTCGACACCGACGGCGACGGTCTGCTGACCGCGGCCGAGATCAGGCAGGCCAACGAGGCACTGGGGGTGCACGGCGCCTCCGAGGAGGAGATCGAGGCGTTCGTCAGGTCTGCCGACACCGACGGCGACGGCAGGATCGGGCTGGAGGAGTTCGTCGGCCTGGTCGGCCACGGGCGCCACGAGAAGGCATGATCATGTCCCCCGCCGGGTAGGTGACCCGCACTCCCCTCGATCATGATGGGGGGATGGTGCGGTGCTCGACAGACTCTTCGAGCTGACCGGGCGGGGGACCACCGTCGGGCGTGAGGTCAGGGGCGGCCTGACCACGTTCATGGCGATGGCCTACATCATCCTGCTCAACCCGATCATCCTGGCCGGCGCGAAGGACGTCACGGGGGCCCGCCTCTCGATCGCCGAGCTGACCACCTCGACCGCGCTGGCCGCCGCGATCTCCACGCTGCTCATGGCGTTCGTCGGCAACGCGCCCTTCGGCCTCGCCGCCGGGCTCGGCCTGAACGCGGTGGTCGCCTACCAGGCCGCGCCGCACATGACCTGGGCGCAGGCGATGGGCCTGGTCGTGCTGGAGGGCCTCGTCATCATCATCCTGGCCGTGACCGGCCTGCGCACCCTGATCATGAACGCCATCCCGCTCGCGCTCAAGCACGCGATCAGCGTCGGGATCGGCCTGTTCATCGCCCTGATCGGCCTGGTCGACGCCGGTTTCGTGGCGCAGGGCACGGGCACGCCCGTGCAGCTCGGCGCGACCGGCCACCTGACGGGCTGGCCGGTCGCGGTCTTCTGCTTCGGCCTGCTCCTGATGATCGTCCTGTACGTGCGCAGGACCCCGGCCGCGATCCTCATCAGCATCGCGGTCACCGCCGTCCTCGCGATCGTGGTCAACTCGCTGGCGGCCGTCGAGCCCGCGTCGTGGGGCGTGGTCGCGCCGCACGTGCCCGAGTCGCTGGTCGCGGCGCCCAGTTTCGGGCTGGTGGGGCAGTTCGACCTGTTCGGCGGGTTCGCCAGGGCGGGGGCGCTGACCGCGACCGTGGTGCTGTTCACGCTGGTGCTGTCGGGGTTCTTCGACGCGATGGGCACGATCATCGGCGTCAGCGACGAGGCCGGCCTCGTGGACGAGCGCGGACGGGTGCCGCGGCTCGGCCGGATCCTGACCGTCGACGGCGTCGCGGGCATGGTCGGCGGCTCGGTCAGCTCGTCGGCCAACACGGTCTTCGTCGAGTCGGCCGCCGGTGTCGGGGAGGGGGCGCGTACGGGTCTGGCCAGCGTCGTGACCGGGGCGCTGCTCGGGCTGACGCTGCTGTTCACGCCGATCGCCGCGGTGGTGCCCGCGGCCGCGGCGGCGCCCGCGCTGGTGCTGGTCGGGGCGCTGATGATGATGCAGTCCAAGAACGTGCCCTGGGACGACCTGGAGCTCGCCGTCCCGGCGTTCCTGACGATCGCGCTGATGCCGTTCACCTACTCGATCACGAACGGCGTGGGCGCCGGGGTGATCGTCTACACGCTGATCAAGGCGGCCCGCGGGCGGTTCGCGGAGATCCCGTGGCTGCTCTGGGTGGTCTCGCTGATCTTCCTGGCGTACTTCGGGATCAACGCCCTAGAGGAACTGTTCGGTTAGCGGATGTCGCCGCTGTTGCAGGCCACGCCGTTGCCGTCGAGGTCGGGATACCAGGAGTACTCCTCGTGCGTGCCTTTGCTGTAGGGGCCGTCGCCGGCGGCCTGGGCCTCCTTGCAGCTCGCGTAGCGCTTGTCGGGGGTGCGGCGGGCGCCGTTGGCGGGGGCCGTGGAACCGGTCGTGCCGTTGGTGCCGTTGGTGCCGTTCGTGCCGTTCGTGCCCGTGGAACCGGTCTGGCCGGTCGTGCCGGTGGTCGGCTGGGTGCCGGTGGTCGGCTGGGCCGGCTGGGTGGCGGGGGGTCGCTGCTGGGCGGGGTCGGACGGCTGGGACGGGGAGGTGCCCGCGTCGCCCGGCGGGCCGAGCAGGCGGCTCACCAGCGCGTCGGCCTCCTCCTTGGAGAAGCCCGCGATGCTCATGCTGTCGCCGTCCAGGCTCTGCGTGACGACGGGCGCGGCGAGGACGGTCTTCGGCGTCTGCTCCCCCTCGGGGGCCAGCACGATCGCCACCTGCCGCTGCGCGGGCTGCAGCTCGTCGATGAGCCGCACCAGCCGGCTCTTGAAGGCGGGCGCGACGGCGATGCGCACGGAGTAGGAGCCGTCGGACTCGCGCTTGGCCTCGATCCGCTGCACGGCGCCGACCGTGACGCCGTCCTCCAGGAGGTAGCAGGTGGTCTGCGCCTCGTCGAGCACGGCGGGCTCGCCGGGGCACGGCGCGGTCTTCGTCTCCTTGACCGGCGCGAAGTGGATGGGCACGGCCAGGCGCTGGGGCGGCGCGCCGCCGAGGAGCGGCGCGTCGGGGCTCCTGGTCATCAGGACGGCGACCGTGCCGAGCACGCCCGCCACGGCCACGACGAGCACGAGCGAGACGGTGAGCACGATGGTGGTGAGCCGGCTGGCCTTCGGCTCTCCCGGCTCTCCCGGCTCCTCCGGCGGCGCCTCTACCGGCTTGTCCATCGTTGACGACCCCATCCTGGACGTTCGGGCTGCCGGTGAGCCTATCGAGGACGGGCGGAACCGGGGTAATCAGCCGAAGAATCCTCACCTTTCCGTGAGTTCGGAGGAAGAATGCAAGAAGGAACGCAGGTTGTCGGCACTTTCCACGCGAACGAGGGATGACCCCATGAAGGTCGGAGTTCCCCGCGAGGTCAAGAACAGCGAATACCGCGTCGCTCTCACCCCGGCGGGCGTCCACGAACTGGTACGCCACGGGCACCAGGTCCTCGTCGAACGGGAGGCGGGCCTCGGCTCGGCCGTCCCCGACGGCGACTACACCGCGGCGGGCGCGGTCATCGTGCCGCACGCCGACGAGGTGTGGGCCGCGAGCGACCTGATCATGAAGGTGAAGGAGCCGGTGGCCGAGGAGTACCACCGGATGCGCAAGGGCCAGGTCCTGTTCACCTACCTGCACCTGGCCGCCTCCGCCGCGCTCACCCGGGCCCTGCTCGACTCGGGCGTCACGTCCATCGCCTACGAGACCGTGCAGGCCGAGGACGGCTCGCTGCCCCTGCTCGCCCCCATGTCGGAGGTCGCAGGACGGCTCGCGCCCCAGGCGGGCGCCTACCACCTGATGCGCTCGCAGGGCGGCAGGGGCGTGCTCATGGGCGGCGTGTCCGGGGTGCGGGCGGCGCACGTGGTGGTGATCGGCGCCGGGGTGTCCGGCATGAACGCCGCCGCCATCGCGCTCGGCATGCAGGCCGAGGTGGTGCTGCTCGACCGCAACATCGACAAGCTCCGCCAGGCCGACCTGATCTACCAGGGCCACTGCCAGACGGTCTCCTCCAACACCCTGGAGATCGAGCGGGCCGTGCTGGAGGCCGACCTGGTCATCGGCGCGGTCCTGGTGCCCGGCGCCAAGGCGCCCAAGCTGGTCACCGACGAGCTCGTACGCCGGATGAAGCCGGGCTCGGTGCTGGTGGACATCTCGATCGACCAGGGCGGCTGCTTCGAGGGCTCCCGGCCGACCACGCACGCCGAGCCGACGTACCGGGTGCACGACTCGATCTTCTACTGCGTGGCCAACATGCCGGGGGCGGTGCCGCACACCTCGACGTTCGCGCTGACCAACGTCACGCTGCCGTACGCGCTGGCGGTGGCCGACCGGGGGTGGCGCAGCGCCGTACGCGGGGACGCCGCGCTGGCGGCGGGCATGAGCACCCACGAAGGTCGGCTGCTCAGCCGGCCGGTGGCCGAGGCGCACGGCCTGGACTGGTCGCCGCTGGAGGACGTGCTCGCCTGATGCCCTGGCCAACGGGCGCGAAGGGAGTTACTTTGGGTAAGGAAGTGATCACAATCCGTAACAACGGAGGCACGGATGGACCCGCTGGTCCTGCGCGGAAGCGCGGAACGCAACTTCGAAGACCTCGACGCCGACGGTGACGGCTTCCTGACCAGGAACGACTACGTCGCGCTCGCGCATCTCCGGCTCCAGAAGACCGGCGTACGCGCCGACACCGCCGAGGGGGAGGCGGTCGTCGAGGCGTTCCTCAACACCTGGGACACCCACGTCAGCGCCCTCGACGCCGACCACGACGGTCAGATCGGCAGGGAGGAGTACGTCGAGTCCTTCCTGGCGCTGGTGCGTACGGGCGCGCTGGAAGGGGTGCTGCGGCCCATGTTCCGGGCCACGTTCGACCTGGCCGACCACGACGGCGACGGCGAGCTGACCGCCGAGGAGTTCCGCACGCTGTGGAGCCGCGACGACGGGCTCTCGGCCGCCTTCGACCGGGCCGACGCCGACGGCGACGGGCGCATCTCCTTCGAGGAGTACGCCCGGCTGCGCCAGGGCATCCTGGTCGGCGACCTCTAGCGGACACGCGTCAGGGCCCGGCCGGAGCCGGGCCCTGACCTGTGCCGCCGGCGTTACTTGGACTGGCTGGGCGAGGGAGCGAGCGTCTCCATCGGCTGCTGGCCCGTGGGCGCGGGCGGCAGCGGGGCCTGGTCGGCCGTGGTGGTGATGGCGTCGTCGCCGCCGCAGCTGGCGCCCAGCTCCGGTGTGTCGGCGCCGTTCTGGAACTTCTTGATGAAGGCCGGGAGCTTCGCGTCGTTGGCGTCCTGCAGCTTGAGCTGGTGGCCCCACGTGGACGCGACGATGGGCGCGGGCAGGCCGGGGTAGGGGCTCATCAGCATGTAGTCCTGCTGCCCCGTGGAGGTCGCCACTTCCTTCAGCGCGTCGAGCTGCGCCTTGGGCAGGTCGGGACGGTAGGTGATCCAGACCGCGCCGTGCTCCAGCGAGTGCACCGCGTGCTCGTTGTGGATCGGCTTGTCGTAGATCGCGCACTGCTGCCAGTAGTTGTTGTGCTCGCCGCCGACCGGCGGGGTCTCCTTGTACGTGACCGACGCCGCGACGTGCTGGCCGGCCTCGTACTTGTAGCTGGACACCGCGTCGAGCGAGGTGGCGCGGGCCTGGTTGACCAGATAGAAGCCGACCACGCCGACGAGCACGACGACGATGAGCCCGCCCGTCCCCCACATGAGCAGTGCGGCGCGGCGTTGTTTGCGCTGCTGCTCGGCCCGCATCTTCTGCAGATGCTCGCGCCTCGCCTGCGCCTTCTCCTTCGTCATCGTCCCTCCATCGGCGTACTGACTGCGGTCACCCTATGCCCTCCGGCCGTATGCGGAGAATAAGGGCCGGATAAGCGTCCGATCACGACCTCTCGCGGGGGTGGGTACGCTGGAACGGCCATGGAGAAACCCGCCAGAAAACCCGTTCTGATCGTCTGCGCCGTGCTGGTGCTCCTCGCCGCCGCCTTCCTGCTCTTCGGCAGGCCGGGCACACCCGGCGACTCCTCGCCCGAGGCCGGGTTCGCCCGCGACATGGCCACGCATCACGCGCAGGCCGTCGACATGGCGTTCACCATCCGCGACAAGGGCCCCGCCAGGGAGATCAGAAACCTCGCCTACGACATCATCACCACGCAGTCCAACCAGCGCGGCATGTTCCAGGGCTGGCTGCAGCAGTGGGACCTGACGCAGGCGACCGACCAGCGGCCGATGGCCTGGATGGCGGGCCACGGCCACGGCGCCACGCCCACAGCGCCGGGGGCGATGCCCGGCATGGCCTCGCCGCAGGAGCTCGCCAAGCTCAAGGAGCTCCAGGGCACGCAGGCCGAGGTGCTGTTCCTGCAGCTGATGATCCGCCACCACGAGGGCGGCGTGGAGATGGCCCAGGGCCTGCTCAAGCTGTCCAAGCGGGACGAGGTGGTCAACATGGCCCAGAAGATCGTCCAGGGGCAGAGCGGCGAGATCAAGATGATGACGGAGCTGCTCAGGCAGCGTGGCGCGCAGCCCTATCCGTCGATCCTGGCCTCCTGATCCCCGCCCTCGGGCGGCGTGAGAGGATCGTCGCGCGCAGCGGAGAAGGGCGGCAGCCGTGATCACCGCAAGGTCCGAGACGATCGTGGTCGGGTCTGGTCCCAACGGCCTGATGGCCGCCGTCATGCTGGCCCGCGCGGGGCGCGAGGTGCTGCTGCTCGAAGCGGGCGACGGGTTCGGCGGCGCGCTGCGCTCCGGCGAGCTGACGCTTCCCGGGCGCGTCCACGACCTCGGGGCGACCGTGATGGCGATGACGCTGGCCTCGCCCGCGTTCCGCGGGCTCGGCCTCAAGGGGGTCGAGTTCGTCCATCCCGAGGTGGCGGCGGCCCATCCGCTCGACGACCGTCCCGCCGTGCTCGTGCACCGCGACCCCGTCCGTACGGCCGAGGGGCTCGGGCGTGACCGCGGCGCGTGGCTGGCGACGGTGGGGGCGGCGGCGCGCGGCGGGTTCCCGCTCATGGACCTGCTGTTCAAGCCGTTCGGGCCGTGGCGGGGCGGTCCTGGCGCGTTCGCGCGGGCGGCCGCGTGCGGGGCCGAGGCGCTGCTGCCCGCCACGACGTTCGCGCGGGGC